>JAZFSR010000295.1:0-4733 GCA_036446295.1 Candidatus Aminicenantaceae bacterium | reverse complement strand
TGGAGACAACTACTATCTGGCTAACTACACGCAGATGACTGAATACTGGAAAAAACTGGATCAGGAATCCGACCGGATCAAGATTGTCGAAATCGGAACTACCGCCGAAGGCCGCACCATGTTGATGGCCATCATCACATCCCCTGAAAACCACAAAAATCTCGATCATTACAAGAATATCGCACGACGTATGGCTCTCGCTGAGGGGCTGACTCAGGAAGAGGCACGAACTCTTGCCTCCGAAGGCCGGGCCGTTGTCTGGATTGACGGAGGCCTCCACGCCAGTGAAGTGGTAGGCGCCCAGCAGATTATAGAAATGGTCTTTCAAATGGGCAATCTCAATGACGCTGAAACGCTGAGGATCCTCGACAAGGTCATCCTTCTGGTCACCTGCACAAATCCAGACGGAATGGATTTGGTATCCAACTGGTACATGAAGGAAGAAGATCCCCTGAAACGATCATCTAGAGGACTGCCGCTGCTCTACCAAAAATACACAGGCCATGACAACAACAGGGATTTCTACATGTCCACCCAACCTGAGACTGTGGCCGTCAATCATGTTCTCTACAGGGAATGGTTTCCCCAGATCGTGTACAACCATCACCAGTCCGGGCCAGCAGGAACGGTCCTCTTTGCCGCTCCCTTCCGCGATCCCTTCTTCTACGCCTATGATCCGCTGATCCCTCTTGGTATTGAACTCGTCGGCACAGCCATGCACAGCCGTTTTGCGGTCGAAGGAAAGCCTGGTGCCACAATGAGATCGGGAGCCAGATACTCCACATGGTGGAACGGCGGATTAAGGACAACGCCTTACTTTCACAATATGATAGGCATTCTCACAGAGATAATAGGCAATCCCACTCCCTCTCAAATTCCTTTTATCCCCCAAAGGCTCCTGCCAAAAAATGATTATGCCTATCCTATAACTCCACAGGAATGGCATTTTCGCCGGTCCATAGATTACTCCATAACCGCCAACCGGGCGATTTTAGATCTAGCCTCCAAACTCCATGAAGATTTTTTGTTCAATATCTACACAATGGGAAAAAATTCTATTGACAAAGGCAGTCGGGACAACTGGACAATAGTTCCCAACTCCATTACTGAAATAGAAGCAATCATCCAGAAGGATAACGTGACGGTCAGTTCCGGACGAAGTAGATCTTATCCAATCAAATACTTTGACCTGATTCATGCCCCGGAAAAAATAGATCCCAGAGGATATATACTTCCATCAGATCAAGCCGATTTTTTGACCGCAACAAAGTTCATGAATACGCTCATCAAAAACGGCATCGCCATCCACAGGGCCACACAGGATTTTGAGGTCAATGGAAAAACATATCCAAAAGACTCTTTTGTCGTTTTTGCCGCACAAGCCTTCCGGCCCCATCTCCTCTCCATGTTCGAGCCACAAAATCACCCCGATGATATTCCCTATCCCGGCGCTCCTCCAACACCAACATATGATGTTGCCGGATGGACTTTAGCTTATCAGATGGGCGTGGAGTTCGACCGAATCCTCGATGGATTTGACGGTCCGTTTGAAAAAATCGCAGATTTTGTCCCTCCCGTTGAAGGGAATGTGTCGAGTACGAATAGAGCTGCAGGCTATCTTTTCAGTCATCAGGTCAATGACTCTTTTATCGCAATCAACCGGCTTCTAAAAAGCGGGGAAAAGATCTACTGGCTGAAAAATGAGATTCAAGCCTCCGGCAAAACACATCCAGTTGGAACGTTCTACATCCAGGCAAAGTCCTCAACTTTAGGAAAGCTCAAAACACTCTCCAAAGACATCGGGCTTCATTTCGAAGGCATTAAAGCCAAACCTAAAGGATCGGCATTAGCACTGCGTCCAATCAAGATCGGCTTGTGGGACCAGTATGGGGGCTCCAGCACATCCGGATGGACACGCTGGATTCTTGAACAATTTGAATTCCCATTTGAGCTTGTGTACCCGCCAAGTTTGGATGCGGGGAATTTAAACAGTCAATTCGATGTCCTCATCTTTCCCAGCGGTGCTATTCCGGGATTCAGGCCAAGCACCTCTGGTAGAGGCCGCCCTTCCTCTTCACCAAATTTGGAAGGCATCCCCGAAGAATACAAAAACCGAGTAGGTCGCATCTCTGCAGATAAGACTATTCCTCAAATTCTTGATTTTTTGAAGGGAGGAGGGACCGTCTTGACTATCGGAAGTTCCACAAACCTGGCCTATTTTGCAGGACTTCCGATCAAAAACGCACTGCTGGAAAAGCAGCAGGACGGCACTGAAAGACAATTACCGAGCGAAAAATATTTTGTTCCTGGATCTATTCTTCAGGCAAAAGTTAATACTTCAAATCCATTAGCTCATGGAATTCCAGAAAGAGTGGATTTGACATTCAGCAGAAGTCCGGTGTTTAAAATGCTTCCTGATGGCGACATATCCCAGATCCGTCCGGTTGTTTGGTTCGACACCCCTGATCCCCTTCGCAGCGGGTGGGCCTGGGGCCAGCATCATCTCGAGGAATGTATATCCGTTATCGAGGGAAATGTAGGAAAAGGAAAACTCTTTCTGTTTGGTCCGGAAATCGTCTTCCGCGGCCAGCCTCACGGAACATTCAAATTTCTCTTCAACGGCATTTATTACGGCACCGCAAAGGAAACTTCTATTAAATAGAAGGATAACTCTGAACTAGAAATCAAGTCCCTTCTTTAGGGGCTTGCCCGCCAAAGTCCCGTTGTATTCCCCATTCTCAATAACGGATTGTCCTGAAATCAGGACTGAAAGTATCCCCGAACTGTACTGATGCGGATCGGAATAGGTCGCATTATCCTGGATGCTGTTGGGATCAAAGATCACGATATCCGCCACAAATCCCTTCTTCAACAGCCCTCTGTCGGAAAATCCGAGCATCTCTGCGGGAAGTCCGGTAGCGGCACGCACGGCCTGTTCCATACTGAGGATTTTTTTATCCAGCACATAAGTGCGGATTTTTCTGGGAAATGTTCCATAACTTCGAGGGTGCGGTCGAGCAGAGCCGAATAGAGGAAGAGAACCATCGGATCCTGTCATGACCCAGGGTTTGGCCATAAAATATTCAATATCCTCATCCGTCATATTAAATGACACTATGCTCGCTCCACCGTTGAGAACCATTTCGATGGCCGTATCCACGGCATTTTTTCCCAGACTCACACTGATATCATGGAGGCTCTTTCCCTCCCATTTGGAATAATTCCGGGATGAGGCGATAACGAGAGTTTCTGATCCTCCGCGTCTCTCAATATTTTCAGCTATCTCTGCTTTGATTTTAACAAGCTGGCTGGGGTCACTCAAGAGTTCCTTCAACTGTCCTCCCGCCTGAACCCAGCGGGGAATAACCGCGGCTGTCAGTGATGTGCTCGATGCATTATAGGGGTACTGATCGGCATAAACAACAACCCCGCGATCTCTGGCGGCCTCTATGATCTCACAAGCATCCTTTGCTAGTCCCCAAACAGGCTTACCCAGAGCCTTTATATGAGAAATTTGGACCGGAACACCGGATTTTTCGCCGATTTCTATTGCCTCCTCGATGGCGGATAAAAGCCCAATGCTGTAATTACTCTCATCCCTGAGATGAGTGGCGTAGATTCCATGGTATTTCTTGACAACTCTGCACAGTTCAATAAGCTCTTCTGTCCGCGCATAACTTCCGGGAGCGTAAAACAAACCGGATGAGAGACCCAGAGCCCCTTCCAACATGGCCTGTTCAACCAGTGACTTCATCTTTATCATCTCTTCTTCATTCGGAGCTCTATCCGCATATTCCATTACAGCCTGCCGGATAGTACCGTGCCCAACCAAATGAACAATATTGAGGCCAATTCCCTGCTCTTCCAGCTGAAGGAAATAATCATGGACATCGTAAGTCCCACCTCCACAGTTGCCCTCAACAACGGCTGTCACACCCTGAAAAAGGTAGTTGAGAGCGTTTTTTCTTCTCTGATCCCTGATCCCATTGTCAGAATGCGTATGGATATCGATAAATCCCGGAACAACATATTTTCCACCGGCATCGATAACTCGAGTACCTTGAGTTCTCTTGAGTCTACCGATCTTTTGAATCCTGCCTTCTCGAATTCCTATATCCGCTCGATATCCGGGAGATCCTGAACCATCGAAAATGGTGCCGCCCAGAACAATCACCTCATAATTCTGGGTTTTACACGAGAAGATAAGACAGAGGAACACTATCAGAGGAAATGCACACCAAAACTTATTTTTCATAACTGTCCTTATTTTTTCCAATCTTCTTTTTTGACTCGTTCTATGGGCCTTGCTGTCTGGGAAGGACGCGTGGCCACCCGCGTCTTCATGTTATATCTGTCACCCGGAGCAAGAAAAAAGAACTGCCCATCTGGAGGAATAACACTCGAGTTGTCGTAAATGACAACATAACTCTGTCCGATCACTTCGAACTGATCCCTCCGGACGACAATGGCCGTATTTTCATCAAGGCCGATTCCCAGCAGTTCAGGATTTTTTTTAATAACATCAATCATGTCAAAATGGCGGTTCCGTTTCAAAAGATGCTGATCGATGCCCACATTGCGGAGAAAACCCATCCCTTCTAAATGGTCACCCATCATCACAGTATTTGTTTTTGAATCACCGCGGACAAGATAAGAACCCTGGATGGTGGCTCCTGCCGAGGATCCTCCGATAACGCCTCCCCTCTCGAGCAATTTAAACAACTCCTCATGGG
>JAZFSR010000294.1:0-4074 GCA_036446295.1 Candidatus Aminicenantaceae bacterium | reverse complement strand
AGTGGCCTATGTTAGGTTTGCTTCTGTCTATAGAGAATTTAAGGATGTCAAAGAATTCAAAAAGGAACTGGAAAAGCTTTTATAAGACAGAAATATTTGAGCATAGACTAATCTTTTTGTCCGAATAAATCATTTTGAATCTTCATGGTCAAGACAATCAAACCTGTCTCTCGTATCTGTAAGATTGAAGCGGAAATCAACAGAATTGCAGGAGAGGTTTTTGTTCAGAAAAAAAGAGGCTCCAACGGAGGAATAAATGGCAAAAAAAGAAGATGATACCGTAGAAGAATTTGAAGACATCATAGAAGATCAAGGTCAGAAACTGAACATCCCAAAGGAATTGCCCGTTCTCATGCTCAGGGATATTGTTGTGTTCCCCTATATGGTGGTGCCCTTGTTTGTCGGGAGAGAGAAATCAAAGAATGCCATTGATCATGCCTTATCGACTCACCGCATGATTCTTCTATTGACCCAGAAAAACATGGAGATCGAAGAACCCAAGAGTGAAGATGTATACCAGATGGGAACGGTCGCACTGGTTATGAGAATGCTGAAACTTCCGGATGGGAGGGTTAGGATTTTGGCGCAGGGCCTTATCCGGGCTGAAGTGAGAGAATTGAATGAGGAAAAACCCTATTATTCAGCGAAGATAAAGGTCATCCGTGAAGCGGAAGTGGAAAAGGAAAACATTGAGGTTGAAGCCATGATTCGGAATGTCCGTGATGGCTTGGATGAAGCATCCACTTTGGGAAAAAATGTTCCGCCTGAGATTATGATCATTGCAGCTAATGTGGATGAGCCGGGGAGGCTCGCGGATCTGGCCGCGGCCACTTTGGATTTGAAGATAGCAGAGGCCCAGGAACTCGTAGAAATTATTGAACCGTTCAGCCGTCTGAAAAAGGTCTATGAAAAGTTGATAAAAGAACTCCAACTCCTGGATGTCCAATCTAAGATCAGCACTGAGGCCAAAGGAGAGATGGATAAGCTCCAGAAACAGTATTTTCTTAGACAGCAGCTCAAGGCTATTCAGAAAGAATTGGGAGAAGGCAGCGAAATTCAAGAGGATATTAAGAATTACAATGTAAAACTCAAAAAGCTTAAAGTCACAAAAGAAGTAAGAGAAGAGATAGAAAAGGAAATCAACCGCCTCGGCCAGATGCACCCCGAGTCTGCAGAAACAGCCGTTGTCAGGAACTATCTGGACTGGATGTTTTCTTTACCCTGGAACAAAAGCACAAAAGATAATCTAGACCTTCGCAAGGCAAAAATAATTTTGGATGAAGATCATCATGGCCTGAACAAGGTTAAAGAACGCATACTGGAGTACCTTGGAGTCCGGAAGCTCTCTAAGACAATCAAGGGCCCCATCCTCTGTCTTGTGGGTCCTCCCGGAGTTGGGAAAACTTCATTGGGCCGCTCTATTGCGCGAGCATTAGGCAGAGAATTTATGCGCATCTCACTCGGTGGGATCAGAGATGAGGCCGAGATTCGTGGGCACAGAAGGACATATGTGGGGGCGCTGCCTGGAAGAATCATTCAGGGAATACGGAGAGGAGGTTCGAACAATCCTGTTTTTATGATGGATGAAGTGGATAAGATTGGTGCTGATTTTCGAGGGGATCCTTCTTCAGCCCTTTTGGAAGTGCTCGATCCTGAACAGAATAATTCTTTCCGGGATCATTATTTAGGTGTTCCCTATGACCTGTCCAATGTCATGTTCATTACGACAGCAAACCTTCTCGATCCGATCCAACCGGCATTTCGCGACCGGATGGAGATCCTCCATCTTCCGGGATACACGGAAGAAGAAAAACTTCAGATCTCTATGCGGCATCTGGTCCCCAAACAGATAAAAGAACATGCCCTCAATGAGAAAAGAATTTCCTTCACCAAAGGAGCCATCAAGCAAATAATCTCCCTCTATACTAGAGAGGCGGGCGTCAGGAATTTAGAAAGAGAAATTGCTTCCATTTGCCGAAAGGTGGCAAGGAAAGTGGCTGAGGGGCGTGATATCCTATTCAGGATCACATCCCAGAATATTGAAAAATATCTTGGACCTGCCAAGGTATTCAGAGATCAACTTTTAAAGGCAGATCATGTCGGAGTGGCCATAGGGGTTGCGTGGACGGCGGCAGGGGGAGAGATACTTTTTGTCGAGGCGACAATGATGAAGGGCAAAGGAATTTTATCACTGACAGGATCTTTGGGCGATGTCATGAAAGAATCAGCACAGGCAGCACTGAGTTATGCGCGGACTCATGCCAGGGAATATGGGATTGATGCGCAAATATTTTCGAAAAATGATTTTCATATTCACATTCCTGAAGGAGCCATACCCAAAGACGGCCCATCAGCCGGTGTGACCATGGCCACGGTTCTTCTCTCGATATGTACAAACAGGATGATCAAATGGGATTTGGCCATGACAGGAGAGATAACTCTAAGAGGCCATATTCTCCCTGTTGGAGGAATCAAAGAAAAAGTTCTTGCGGCTCAGCGTGCTGGAGTTAAAAAAGTTGTTCTCCCCCTCGCGAACAAAAAAGATTTGATCGATCTTCCCAAGAGGGTCATTAAAGATATCGAGTTTATTTTTGTCGAAAATGTTGACGAAGTCTTTACTCATGCCTTCTCCCATCCCATAAAGCTAAAAAATACAAAAACAAAGACAACTTGACAACTCTTTACCTGAATAATTAATGCAAGGATGTGGATAGGTAATTCCCTTCGAAAACGATTTCTGAAGGTCCTCCCTGGAAGACTTTTTCTTTATCCCACTCCACAAGGACACTTCCCATAGATGTTCTTACCGTCACTTTTTTGTCCGTATAGTCCTTGAGGATGGACGTAACAGCAGCTGCGCAGGAACCGCTGCCCGAAGACAATGTTTCACCAACTCCTCTTTCCCAAAAAAGAACTTCGATTTCATTCCTGTTCAAGACTCGAATGAATTCGACATTTGTTCTTTTGAGGAAAAAAGGATGCAGTTCAATTTCTCTGCCTATCTGATGCCATTCGATCCGTGCTGGAAATCGGTCAACAAACACGGCACAGTGTGGATTTCCAAGGGATACGACGGTCACAGAATAGACTTTTTTATTGATAGAGAGGGGATAGTCGATTATCTTTTCATGGACAGATCCGTCATAAAAAGGGATATCCTGAGAGCTCAAACGAGGAACCCCCATCTCGATTTTAATTTTGAACTGTTTATCTCCCTTCTCGATGAGTTCGCATTCGCGGTCCCCGACGATAGTGTGGAACAATATCTTTGAAGAATTGATTTTATTGTTATGATAGAGATAGGCGGCTGCGCATCTCAAACCATTTCCGGATAATTCAGGCTCAGTTCCATCGGCGTTAAAAATCCTGAAATTGGCCAAGCCTTTTTCTTTGTTTTTGACGGAGATAAGGAGCAAACCATCAGCGCCCACACCTGTGTGCCGGTCGCAGATCATTCTTGCAAGGGAGCCAATCCCGGAAATATCGTTAATTTTATGTTCGTCGACGATGAGAAAATCGTTTCCTAACGAGTGAAATTTGGTAAATTTCATTCAGGGATCCTTAAAGTGATAATAAATTGCTGAGGCGTTCTCCGCCGACGTTCCCGGCTCAGAAGGAGGAGGTAAGCTCGTCCTTTATCGATTTTTTTGACGATCTTCTGAAAGTCACGGACGTTTTTAACAGGCTGCCTGTTTATTTCGAGGATGATATCTCCAGGCTGGAGGCCTTCTTCTTCTGCCTCGCTGTAGCGGGATACATCCGTGATGAGGACTCCTTCCTGGGATCGAAATCCGTATTGTCTGGCAATGGAGGCGGTTAAATCTTGCACGGAATAACCGAAGTCATCATCTGTGGAGTCCTTGGTTTCCGGAGCTTCTATGTCGTCGACTTTAGTAAGTTTAACAGAAAAAGTTTGTTCCACTCCGTCGCGGATAACAATAAGATCGACCTTTGTTCCCGGGCGTATTTCTGCAATCTTAAAAAGGAGATCGTTGTTATCCTCTACACTCTGGCCGTTGATTTCTATGATGACATCTAACTGTTGAAGGCCGGCTTTGTCGGCTGGAGTTCCGG
>JAZFSR010000293.1:0-8032 GCA_036446295.1 Candidatus Aminicenantaceae bacterium | reverse complement strand
GTCGCTGCTGGTTTTGCTGCTTGAGGCCTTCTTAAAGAGGAAAAACAGAGACTATCTGGCTTATATATCCATCCTCTTTCTTATTGGTGTTATCGCAGCCTGTGTGTCTCTCTGGAACAAAAGTCTTTATTATTTTGACGGTTATCTATCTCTGGATAAAATAGCCTTACTCTTTTCAGTTCTCCTCTCTTTCACAACCATCCTTGTCATCCTCATTTCAATGAAATACATCGTCCTCCAGGATGTCAATTATGGTGAATACTATGCCCTTCTTCTTCTCGCGCTTTCCGGCATGTTCATCATGGTCTCCTCTCAAAATCTTCTTGTTATCTTCCTGGGTTTAGAAGTTTTATCCATATCCAGCTACGCACTGGCCGGCATGAAGAGGAACGATCCCCACTCGGTAGAAGCCGCGGTTAAATATTTTCTCCTGGGAAGTTTCGCATCAGCATTTCTCGTATTTGGCATTGCTTTCCTGTATGGAGCCACGGGATCTACCGATATCAACATCATCATTGCATTCTTTCAATCCGAATCTACAATGGGATTGACTGCACTCGTTGGTCTGGGATTAATCCTCATAGGATTCGGTTTTAAAATCGCCTTCGTTCCCTTTCACATGTGGACACCCGATGTCTATCAAGGCGCACCTACTCCGATCACCGCCTTCTTTTCTGTGGGTCCAAAGGCTGTAGGCTTTGTTGTCCTTCTAAGGATCTTCTACCCCTACTGGAAAGTGGTTCTCGATTCTCAGGTCATCTTTACTCTTCTCTGGGTAATTAGTGTATTAACCATGGTTATTGGGAACCTTCTTGCTCTGAGACAGACAAATATCAAGAGAATTCTCGCTTACTCAAGTATCGCCCACGCCGGGTATTTGATCATCGCCATCCTTTCTCAAGACAGCTCAAGCTTGGTGTTCTATCTGATAGTCTATGCTTTTATGAATATCGGCGCATTTACCGCCGTGATTGCACTCGGAAAAAAGGATAAAGAGTATCTCGAATTGGATGACTATGCAGGCATAGGATTCAAATATCCCTGGATCGGGGCCACATTTTTGATTTTCCTTCTGTCTTTAGCCGGATTTCCTCCCACCGGTGGATTCCTTGCTAAATTTTACATCTTTTCATCCGCTGTAAATCAGGGACTCGAGTCTCTGGTCATTATCGCCGTCCTGGCCAGCGCGATCTCCGTCTTTTACTACCTGCGAATTGTAATCTACATGTACATGAAGGAACCGAAGCGGGACATCGATATCAATCTTGAAAATCCCGCTCTGTTTCTCGTCATGTTCCTCTGTCTGTATTTTGTTCTTCAATTGGGGCTTTTCCCGAGAAACGTCCTGGCCCTTGTCAATCAAGCCATCCAATCTCTTCCCTTTTGATTCGGGGCCAGGCCTGCAAAACATGAATTATTTTTTCTTTTGAAGTACTTTCCTAGGAAAATAGTTCATGTTTTGCAGGCCTGGCCCCAATTAAAAGAAAAGGCTGGAGCAGGTCATAAGCCGAATTTTGTCCCGCCGAAACGGGGGTGGTTATTTCTCTAAGCGACCTACCCGACCCTGAGATGGGCTGTCTCATTCAGGTCAATTTGGTCTTGCTCCGGATGGGGTTTACCGTGCGTCTGATGTCACCATCAAACCGGTGAGCTCTTACCTCACCTTTTCACCCTTACTCCGCAGAAAGGCTAACACCATTCCTGCAGGGCGGTGTGTTTTCTGTGGCACTTTCCTCCGATCGCTCGAAGTCGCCGTTAGCGACCATCCTGCCCTATGGAGTTCGGACTTTCCTCCCCCTCTTACTCATTACGAGAAGAGGAAGCAACCACCTCGCCTACTCCAGCCCTTATTTTAATTCCATATTGCTCAAGCTTTTTATACAAATTACTGCGCGGCGTGTCAATCGCTCGCGCTGTTTGTGATATATTCCAGTCATTATCCTCCAGCTTGGAGAGAATAAATTCTTTCTCTGCCATATCCCGGAACTCTTTGAGGCTATTGATTTGTTCAGCATCAGGAAGAAATATCTGGGTGTCTCCGGTAATTTGTTCAGGAAGATCCTTTCTGTGAATTATCTCAGAATCAACTGTAACCATTATCCGTTCGATAACATTTCTCAGCTCTCTGACATTGCCCTTCCATTGGTACTTCACAAGCGCTTCCATGGCATCTTCCGCAATTTTTTTCTCTTTGAAATTATTTTCTTCTGCAAAGTGTTTCAAAAAATAGTCTATTAAAATCGGAATATCCTCTTTTTTCTCCCTTAGAGGAGGAGAGACCACGGGCACTACAATCAATCGGAAATACAGGTCTTCTCTAAAATTGCCCTCTTTGATCTCAGCTTTTAAATCTTTGTTTGTCGCAGCAATAACTCTCACATCCACCTTCCCAACTTTGTGAGAGCCGACTTTTTGAACCTCTCCTTCCTCAAAAACGCGAAGAACTTTTGCCTGTGTTTTGAGGCTCATATCTCCGATTTCATCCAGAAAAATTGTCCCTCGATCAGCCAGCTCGAACTTTCCGAGTTTCTTTTCTGTGGCACCTGTAAAAGCCCCTTTTATGTGCCCAAAAAGCTCACTTTCAATCAGCTCTTCCGGTATGGCTGCACAGTTGACCTGAATAAACGCTTCTTTTTTCCGAAGGCTGTTTATATGGATTGATCTGGCTATGAGTTCCTTTCCTGTTCCACTCTCACCATAAATCATAACGGTCGTGTTTGTCGGTGCAATCTTCAGGATTTGTGTCCATAACTTTTTCATGGACTCATGACTACCGATAAGATCATACCGCTTCTCTGATTTTTTCCGCAAATCCTGACATTCCCGTCGCAGTTTATTCTGACTTGTCGCATTCCGGATACTCAGGAGTACCCTTTCTCTATGTAGAGGTTTTTCCAGGAAATCAAAAGCTCCCCGCTTGGTGGAGTCGACGGCTGTCTGGAACGTTCCATGTCCGGAAATCATAATGATTTCGGGTGAGTACGGTTTCTTCTTCAATTCAGAAAGAAGTTCCAAGCCATCCATACCAGGAAGTTTGATATCCATAAGGATCAGATCGAGTCCGACAGTTTCTTCTACAATATCAATCGCTTCTTCAGCATCGGCGGCCTCAAGAAAGGAGTACCCTTCATACTCCAAAATCATCTTGAGAGACTTCCGGATATTTTCCTCGTCATCCACAACGAGAATTTTTTCTTTACGGATTTTTTTCATGTAACCTGTTCGACATCATCGATAGTCTTCGGGATGCCTTTTCCTAAGACATGATGGCCTTTCTCCGTAACAACAATGTCGTCCTCTATCCGGAGACCACCAAAATCTCTGTATTCATTCACTTTTTTGTAGTTAATGTACTGTTTGTGTTTCTTCTCGGCTATCCATTTATCGATAAGATCCGGAATGAAATAAATGCCGGGTTCAACAGTGACAACATACCCCGGTTGAAGTTTTTTTGCCAATCTCAGATAGGCCAGGCCGAATTGATCGCTCCGTAAGGTATTAGCATCATAGCCAACATAATCCTCTCCGTAGTCCTCCATATCATGGACATCCAGTCCGATGTGATGGCCCAGTCCATGGGGAAAAAACAGCGCATGGGCTCCGGCTTTCACTCCTTCTTCCACATCTCCTTTCATCAGACCGAGTTCCTTCAACCGTATAAATGTTGTTTTGGCTGCTTTAAGATGGATATTCCTGTATTTGACACCGGGTTTAATGGCCTTGATTGCGGTTTCCTGGACTTCCAGGACAATGCTGTAAATCTCTTTTTGTTTCTCAGTAAACTTGCCGTTGACAGGAAATGTTCTCGTGATATCCGCTGCATAATGCATGGGAGATTCGGCCCCTGAATCGGCTACAACAAGTCTCCCCTTTTTTAGCTTATTGCCATGATAATGATTATGCAATATCTGTCCGTTGATAGAAAAGATTACGGGGAAAGCCATTTGACACCCCGCTGAAAGAGCAATGCCATCCATCTTCCCAACAATCTCCCTTTCATAGACCCCGGCCTTGCACATTTTCAGTGCATTCATGTACATGTCATACGTCACCGCATGAGCGAACTCCATCTCTGCTATTTCCTCCTTGATCTTTATCGACCGCTGCTCGACAACGGCTTTGATGAGATCCTTGGAGACATAATCCTTGATAAGGTCTAGACGGATGCCGAGAAGCTGACTGATCTTCTGTTTGTTCTCGGGACGGTAAGGCGGTAAAAAATGAATCTTTCGTCCCTGTTGGACGACTCTCTTGAGAGTTTCCTCCAACTGTCCAAAAGGAGCCGTTTCCTTGACACCAACCGCTGCAGCCCGTTTTTTAAGAAGTGGCTGAGAGCCCATCCATACGATATCTTCCATTGTCACATCATCACCAAAGAGAATGTCCTTCCTCTCATCAATATCGACAATGCCGGCCAAGCCATAAGAGTCGAGTCCGAAAAAATAGAGAAAAGAACTATCCTGCCTGAAATGATAGGGATTCGCAGGATAATTCATAGGAGTATCGTCGTTGCCTAAAAACAGGACAATCCCCGATTTAAGTTGTCTTTTTAAGCGATTTCGTCTTTGAGTGTAGATTTTTGCATCAAACATATTTATTCCTTTCTCCATTTATAATATTACAAATACTTGATATATCAATTCTGCCCTATGAATGCAAAGAAAATTATATTTCAGTGTGTTCGGTGCGAGCGATGATTTCATCCTGAAGCTTCACATTGAGGTCGACAAAATAGTCACTGAATCCCGCGACTCTTACGATCAGGTCCCGGTATTTTTCCGGTGTTTTTTTTGCTTTTCTCAGCGTTTCGGCGTTGACCACATTAAACTGAATATGATGGCCGTCCATCTTGAAATAAGAACGTATAAGATGAGACAGTTTGTCAAGACCCTCATCGTCCAAGAGATGCGGAGTGAACTTCTGATTGAGAAGGGTTCCCCCAGTCCGGATATGGTCCATTTTGGCCACAGATTTGATCACTGAAGTGGGACCTTTCCTGTCTGCTCCCTGAACAGGAGAAACACCCTCAGAGAGAGGCTCCGAAGCATGACGTCCATCGGCAGTGGCCCCTACAACTTTGCCAAAATAGATATGTACCGTTGTCGGCAGAAGATTGACCCTGTAATAGCCTCCTTTGGTGTTTGGACGCCCGTTGATAACATTATAATAGGCTTCGAATATTCTTAGCATAATATCATCGGCATAATCATCGTCATTTCCGTATTTTGGAGTTTTGTTTACAAATTTCTGCCTGAGCGGCTCAAAACCTTTGAAATCTTCTTTGAGCGCCCTCACAAGCTGCTTCATGGTTACCTGTTTTTTGTCAAACACATTGTATTTTATTGACGTCAAAAGATCGGTCATCGTTCCCAGCCCTACCCCTTGTATGTAAGATGTGTTATATCGAGCCCCTCCATCATGATAATCTTTGCCTGTTTTTATGCAGTCATCTATCAGAAGAGACAGGAATGGGGTAGGCAAATACTCTGCCCACAGCCGCTCGATGATGTTGTTTCCGGTTATTTTGACATCGATGAAATACTTCAATTGCTTTTCAAAGGCTTCAAACAGTTTATTAAAACTTGTAAACCGATGGGGATCCCCGGTCTCCAAACCTATCTTTTTCCCAGTTCTCGGATCCATTCCATTGTTTAAGGCAATCTCCATGACTTTTGTCATGTTAAAATAACCGGTGAGATTATAGTTTTCCTTCCCGAAAGCTCCGGTTTCGACACATCCGCTGGCACCTCCATTGCGGGCATCTTCAACGGATTTGCCCTGCCTGAGCATTTCTTGAACAATGGCATCCGTGTTGAATACAGATGGCTGTCCAAATCCTGTTTTGATTATTTTCAGTGCTCTTTTCAGGAACCTGTCGGGAGTTTTTTTGCTGATCTGAACCATCGAACTTGGCTGGAGCAGCCGCATCTCTTCGATCACATCAAGGATAAGAAAAGATAGGTCATTGACGGCATTCGATCCATCGATTTTGACTCCTCCTGTATTAATTAAGGCAAAATCGGTATATGTTCCGCTTTCCTCCATAGTCACTCCGACTTTAGGCGGAGCAGGCTGATTGTTGAACTTGACCCAGAATGCCTGCAGGAGCTCTCTGGCTAACTCTTCATTGAGAGACCCATTCCTTTTCCCTCTTTTGTAGAAAGGATAGAGATGTTGATCCAGTCTTCCCGGATTAAAAGAATCCCAGGTGTTGAGTTCAATGATCACTCCAAGATGAACAAACCAGTAGTACTGGAGGCTCTCCCAAAAATCCCTTGGAGAATGGGCAGGGACATGTAAACAAACTTCTGCCATATGCTTCAGCTCTTTTTTTCTCTTTGGATTTTTTTCTTTTTTCGCCAGTATCTTTAATTTTTCGGCATGCCTCTGCGCATAGAGAATTAGAGCATCCGCGCTAATGGCCATCGCCTTAAGTTCTTCGCGCTTCCGGAAGGCTTCCGGATCATTTAAAAAATCAAGACGTTGAATACTAGATTCGATGTCCTTTTTAAACTCTAGTAAACCTTTTTTATAAATTTTGTCATCCAGGACGGTGTGCCCCGGCGCCCTTTGCTCCATAAACTCAGTAAATATGCCCGCCGTGTAGGCGTCCTTCCACTCCTGAGATACTTCTCTAAACAAAATATCTCTTAAAGACTTATCCTTCCAGAAAGGAATGATATTTTCCTTATAAAAGTCTTTGGTTTTCTCGTCCACGGCGAACGGGACTTTCTTTCTCGTATCGAGTATTTTTAGATCCTTCAGACTGTGCGCGGTTATCTCGGGGTAAGTAGGAGTTGCCTTCGGGGCCGGGCCCCTCTCTCCGACAATGAGCTCCCCTGTGTTGATACAGATAGCTTTATTTGCCAGCAGATACTTGAAAGCCAATGCCCGGCGAACGGGTGTCGAAACGGAATAACAGACATCACTTTTGTAAAACTCAGTCATCAGTTTGGCTCTTTCAGGAGTTAAATACGGCGTTGCTTTTAAACTCTGGTTACGTAATTTTTTTATCCTTGCATTCATCCTTTATCCTCCAACTTTTACTGAAAAGCCATTAGCTTTAAAAAATATTTTTATCGCTTCCATTCTCTCGCTTGATGGGGATTGAAATCCGGCATGGAGTTGTTTTTTCCCCAATCTTTTCTGCTTCAAACTGCCTCCGGAATGATAGGGCAGCAAATTGATCTGTTCGATATGGTTGAGAGTTTTAAGAAATTCCACAGTTTTCTCGATATTATTATCATCATCGTTAATCCCCGCAATAAGCGGAATGCGTACAGCGACTCGATGTCCATTTGCAGTCAACCGTCTCAAATTATCGAGAATCAAGCTGTTTGATTTCCCCGTGTATTTTTTATGTTTTTCATCATCAATCATCTTAAGGTCATAGAGAAACAAATCTACTTTTCTGTCGAAATTTGCCAATAAATTCGGATTAAAATATCCACACGTATCCACAGTTGTATGAAGATCCTTCGACTTGGCTTTGTCAAGAAGAGCATTTAAAAATATTGGTTGTTCGAAAGGTTCTCCTCCGGAAAAGGTCACGCCTCCTTGAGATTCTTCATAAAATAGACTGTCCTTCTCCAGTTCCCCCATAACGTCCTTAACGGATACCTTTCTTCCTATAATCTCCAGCGCTCCGTACACACAGGCTTCTTCACATTCGCTGCAGAGATCACACCGGCTCAAATCGACTTCAATCGAGCCTTTGTTTCTTCTGATGGCTCCATTTGGACAGGCGGAAATGCAAAATCGGCATTCGGACGGACATTTTTCATTCCTCAGAAATATTTCAGGTTCTGTGTGAATCCCCTCCGGATTGTGACACCACTGGCATTGAAGGGAGCAGCCTTTAAAAAAAACTGTCGAGCGGATTCCCGGACCATCATGAATCGCATAATGTTTAATATCGAAGATAATTCCAATAGCCATTTACAAAATCTCTTATTAGTATTTTAAACCATTCGCTTGCTCTTGAGAAGAGGTGAAAAAAAAATGCCCTTATTTTATGGACATCATGATTTTT
>JAZFSR010000292.1:0-3788 GCA_036446295.1 Candidatus Aminicenantaceae bacterium | reverse complement strand
GAACAAATCGGTGATTCGGGAGGTGGATTTGACAATATGAAACTGGCAGAATCCATCAAAGGAACCCAACCGGTTGAAGGACCAATCAATCTATCGATTCCTCTCAATCGACGTAAAAATGGATCCAAAATAAACCTCTCTCTTCCCATCTATGGGGGAGGGATGTCCTATGGATCCATCTCTCTCAATGTGATGAAGGGCCGTGCTATGGCCGCCAAGAAGATAGGGACTTTGACCTGCACGGGTGAGGGAGGTTATCCGGATGAGCTGATTCCTTTTGCAGATCACGTCATCACCCAGGTCGCAACGGGATTATTCGGAGTACGCGAGGAAACCATCCTACGTGCGCCCATGGTTGAGTTTAAATATGCCCAAGGGGCAAAACCCGGTCTTGGCGGCCACCTATTGGGCGAAAAGAATACATCCGAGGTAGCCTTAATGCGTGAAGCCATCCCAGGGACAAATTTGTTTTCACCATTTCCGTTTCACAGCGTCTATTCGGTGGAGGATCACAAAAAACATTTGGATTGGATCCGTTCAATTCATCCCGATGTGCTTATTTCTGTCAAAGTCTCCACTCCAGCGGATGTGGACATGGTCGCTGTGGGCAGCTACTATGCCGGCGCAAATGTCATTCATCTCGATGGAGCCTACGGCGGAACCGGAGCCGCACCGGATATCGCCAAGAAAAATATTGCTCAGCCAATAGAATACGCCACAGCACAGACTCATGAGTTTTTAGTCAAAGAAGGGATCCGTGATGAAATTGTCCTTATTGCGAGCGGCGGAATCCGCACGGGAGAAGACATTCTCAAGATTATAGCATTGGGAGCTGATGGAGTTGTCGTCGGAACAGCGGAGCTGGTAGCGATCGACTGTGTCCGCTGCGGCAATTGTGAACGGGATCGGGGCTGTCCGGTCGGCATCGCCACAACGGATCCGATGTTGGCACAACAGATGACGGCCGAATGGGTGTGCAACCGGATTTGTAACTTGTATAAAAGCTGGGCTGTTACTTTTGAAAAGCGGCTCCGTAAACTTGGAATGAGCGATATACGGCAGCTCCGTGGACGCTGGGATCTTTTGTCATGAATAGTAAAACCATGTTTTCAAATATCATGGAGGCCATTACAATATCTCGCAGAAGTCTGGTGAGAGGAAAGTCGTTAGAAAAAAAACAGTCCTTAGAAGGCGGTTGTGGTGTCATTGGGATCATTGGCAGTGAAAAAATAAAGGGAAAAAATATTATCCGCCCCTGTGAACAAATGAGAAACAGAGGGAATGGAAAAGGCGGCGGCGTGGCGGCCGTCGGATTGTTCGATGAGTATAAAAATCATTATGCTCTCCATATTTCCTTTCTTGACGAAAACGTAAGAGGATCCATCGAAAAAGAATTCATACACTCTGTATTTGATATTTCCCATGCCGAAAAACAAGCGAGTTTAGACGATTATCGTGAAGCAGGATTGGATGTCAAACCTCCCCTCGTTTGGAGGTATTTTGTGCGGGTTAAACCGGAGAAACTTGATTTTTTTGCAGAGCAAAACAAGATCTTTGACCTTCAGGCTGCAGAGAATGAATTTATTTTCCAGAACAGCTATCGTTTAAATACCAAATATTACGAGGGCCAAAAAAATCCCCGAGCTTTTGTCCTTTCCCACAGCCGGGATTTAATGATCCTCAAAGGCGTGGGATATGCTGAAGAGATCGCACGCTATTACTGCTTGGAAGACACTTCAGCCCATCTTTGGATTGGACACCAGAGGTATCCGACAAGAGGACGCGTCTGGCATCCCGGAGGAGCCCATCCTTTTGTCGGCTTGAACGAGGCCTTGGTACACAATGGAGATTTTGCCAATTATCATGCCGTGTGTGAGTACCTGCGTCAATGGGGACTTGTGCCGCAGTTTACGACAGACACGGAAGTAGCCGTCTTGCTGTTTGATCTTTATTCCCGTGTTCTCGGATACCCCCTTGAATATGTTATCGAAGCCCTCGCCCCAACGCCTCAAGGTGATTTTGAAAGGCTCTCTAAAAGAAGACAGCGGATATTCAGGGCCATACAATCAGCTCATCTTCACGGATCACCGGACGGCCCCTGGTTTTTTATTGTTGCCCGGTCGGAGCCAGAGACAGGAATGCCGCAGCTTATTGGTATCACAGATGTCTCTATGCTGAGGCCGCAAGTTTTCTGCCTGTATGAGGGCGAAAATAAGAGTTTTGGAGCTATCGCCAGCGAAAAACAGGCCCTCGATGCTTTTTTTGAAAATATTTCCGCCACAGATGATTCTGTCCCTCCCAGAGCCGATCGCTACTGGACAGCCCGCGGTGGAAGCTGTACGGATGGCGGAGCTTTTGTCTATACGCTAAATAAAACAAATAACACAAATATTCTTGATGTCCGTGATAAGTTTGGCAATCAGGTTAAAGGAAATATTCATCCGGGTCGCAAAAAAGACAAAATCTCTTCGCCCATACGGCTCAACAGCAGACTGAACGGAGTTTACAGTGACCCTCTATCGCCCGCAGAAACACGAAAAACACACAGCGTAAAAATGTTTGAAAGGCTCAGAAATCTTCTTCAAGAAAATCTGTATGCGGATTTTACTTCCGGAGTCCAGAGTTTAGCCAAAAAAGAGGATATCCGTGATATTATGAATGTTTTGGCTTTGCTTCAAAATCATCACTGGGATCCCAAGAAAGGCCGGCAAACTTTTCAACTCAGTTCCATTTCATTATCCATACAAACACTACTGGATTCCATCCCCTTGCCTACAATAGCGGCAAATAAGAAGATGTTGCGAATCACCGCAAGTCATGCATGGGAAAAGACGCTCCCTAAACCAAACAAACCTTCTGATACATTAGTGATCGATGCCGATAGATTTCCTAATGAAGGCGTTGAAGCTGTGTCCAGAATTATAGCCAATGCTCATGTCATAGGCTGGCAAAATTTTATTGTCTATCGATGCAGAGGTGACCGGTTTATCGGTTGTGGACTGGGTGCAAAAACTCATGGTGTGCATATCGATGTATTCGGTTCCAGTGGAGACTACCTGGGCAGCGGTATGGATGGGGCTCAGATTTACGTCCACGGTGATGCACAGGACCAAATTGGCCAGATACTTAAATCCGGGAAGATAGTGATCTACGGAAATGTCGGACAAACTTTCCTCTACGGGGCCAAAGGTGGGGAAACGTATGTTTTGGGATCCGCTGCAGGCCGTCCTCTCATCAACGCTGTTGGCCGGATCCGGACGATCATCAATGGAACATGTCTTGATTACTGTGCGGAAAGTTTTATGGCCGGTGCACATACAGGAGGCGGTTTTGTGATCATCAATGGACTTGTCTTTGATGAACGTGGTGAAGTGTTGGGATTGGAAATGAAATATCCTGGAAATAACCTGTTTTCGCTGGCTTCCGGAGGGGCATGCTACCTGAATGATCCGTATTACACGGTCACGGAAAACCAGCTGAACGGAGCCGAGTTCACGGCCTTCCGGCGTGAGGATTGGAACACGATTCTCCCCTATCTACAGGAGAATGAAAAACTCTTTGGGATCAGTATTCGAAACGATGTGTTGATGGTGGATGGGGTTCTAAAATGGCCTGAAGAGGTGTTCCGCAAGATTATTGCCAGCAGAGAAACGGAGGAGCTGGATTGGACCTCTTTGGATTAGCAGGAGTGGACGTTATTTATTTATCGTCCATTCATATAGGATATCCAAAAGAACGGAAATAGTGGTTGTGGCAATAACCGTGTCATCACTCGTTTTAGCTTCCAT
>JAZFSR010000291.1:0-4995 GCA_036446295.1 Candidatus Aminicenantaceae bacterium | reverse complement strand
ATATCACCTCTTTCTTTAATCATTTACGTCTATTCTCCTTCAATTGTTTACTTCTATGGCTTAGTTTTGTTGAACTTTCTCTGTGGTTGATCTATCATCGTTTTTGTGAGATTGATGAAAAGGAGAAAGTATGTTCTGATTTTTCTTCTCGTTTTGATGGTATTTTCTTATCTGGGGAGTCAGGAAGAGGATCTTATCAAGATTGATGCTTCGATTAATCCCCGGCGTCTTTCTAAAGGAAATGAAGGGAATGTCGTTATTAAGTTCATTGTAAAAAAAGGCATCACTATAAATCCTCAACCTTCCTTTACTATAGAATTGAGTCCGTCGGAGGAACTTGTTTTTGCCAAAAATTTTTTTACGGCATCCGACCTTGAGATTGAAATATTGGAAGATGAAGGAAAGGAATATCTGGTTTTAACCAAACAGATTGAGATTACTTTTATAGTCAGCGATGAGGCCGAGAGGGGGATGCATTCCCTTGAAGGTAAAGTCAAATATTTCGCTTTTTCTAAAGCTGGAGGTTGGTGTTTAAAAACAACGACTTTGTTTACGGCTTCCTTCTACACCCGCTAATAGGAATTAGGGCCTGGCCCTAGAGCCAATTGTTGTCTAAATACCAATCTATCGTTTCTTGTATGGCCTCTTGAAATGAGAGTTTTGTTGTAAATCCAAGTTTTTCTCGGACAGCATCTGAATTGACAATCCAGGCCGGTTGTTTCATTTCAAAATATTTCTCTCGACTGAGGATGCTGGGATTGTTTCTAATTTTTCCTAAGAATTCTGCCATAATGTACCCTGGGTAGAGGGTGCAGAGTGGCAGTTTAATTGTCTTGAGATTCACGTTAAGAGCCCGTCCTGCGGCCAATCCCAGCTCGTCCCAACTGCGAGGGATGGGGTCAGCCACATGGAATATTTCTCCACTTTTTAAGGATTTTCTTGTTGAGAGATCGAATGATTTGATCAGATCTTTCACATAGCACAGACTGACGATTCTCTGCTTTCTTCCGAGAGAGGGGAGGATTCCCTTTTTGATGAATTTAAAATAGGGGAGAAGAACAGGGTCTCTTGGTCCAAAAATAGTGGGAGCTCTTAAAATGGTAAGAGGGAAACGTTCCTTGAATTTGAGGGCTTCATTCTCAGCTTCTAGTTTGCTTTTTCCATAGGGTGTGATGGGAGCCGGGGGGGCATTTTCCTTGACTGGCCGGCCGTTGGGACTGGGCCCGCTGACGGCCTGGCTGCTTAGGAGAACCAGCCTCTTCAAGCTTATTTCCTGAGACTGCAGTGTCTGCAAAAGACTTGCTGTCCCATATTGGTTTACTGTATAATAGTGATCTGATTTGATGGCTTTTGTGATGCCGGCAACATGAAAAACAAAATCGAGATCACTGGGAAGTTGAGGAATAGAAGATAGGTCACCTTCAAGAATATGAAGATCAAGGCCCTCCAGCCATTTCAGGTTTTTTCTATTCCGGACTAATACATAAATGTCGGCGTTTCTCTGATCAAGGAAATGTTCGATCAGTTGGCTTCCGATGAATCCTGTTCCTCCGGTGATGAAGATTTTCATTGGTCAAATTGTATGGAATTCAGCGAGATTGGTCAAACAGCGATGGAACAAAGAAGAAAAATATGATTGTTTTTGCTAAAATAAAAATAAGAATAGATTTCCGTCAGGGAGGTTTTAGTGGGCCTTTTTGATAAGTGTTTAAATTTTACACGTGCGGATGAGGCCAGGCAGATTGGTATGTACCCGTACTTTACACCGATTCAAAAAGTACGGGGCAATACAGTCAGAGTTGACGGCAAAAAAATGATCATGGTGGGATCGAATAATTATTTGGGACTGCTTGATCATCCCAAAGTTCAGAAAGCAGCGAGAAAGGCTGTAACGAGATACGGGGTAGCGACATGTGGATCAAGGTTTTTAAACGGAACTCTAGATATTCATGTTGAGCTGGAGAGGAAGCTCTCAGAATTTCTGAGGAAGGAAGACGCCATTGTCTTTAGCACAGGATTCCAAACAAATTTGGGAATTATCTCGACTTTAGCCGGCAAGGGAGAATTCGTTTTTGCTGATCGTGGTGATCATGCGAGTATAGTAGACGCCTGCCGGCTTTCCTTTGCCACCGTCCATAAGTTCAAACACAATGATATGAGTGATCTTGAAAGACTTCTTGCCTCCGAAGAAAAGAAAGCCGGAAAGCTGATTGTTGTTGATGGTGTATTCAGTATGGAAGGGGATTTATCGAATCTCCCGGAAATTGTAGATATTGCCAAAAAGTATGACGCCAAGATTTTGGTTGACGATGCCCATGGCGTTGGTGTTATGGGAAAACATGGAAGAGGAACGGGCGAGCATTTTGGTCTTGAACAAGAGATTGATCTTGTGATGGGAACATTCAGCAAGTCTTTTGCTTCTTTGGGAGGGTATGTTGCGGGTGAGAAAAAAGTCATTCAATACATAAAACACCATGCTCGATCAATGATTTTTTCTGCCAGTATGACTCCATCCTCAGTGGCCACAGTTCTGGCCACGCTTGAAATCATTAAAAATGAACCGGAACGCAGGGAAAAGCTGTGGAAAATAACAAAGAAAATGAAATCCGGATTTGAAGCTATGGGATTCAATACGGGGCCAACAGTAACACCCATTATTCCGGTGATCATCGGCAATGATGAATTGACATTTCTGCTGTGGAAAATGCTCAGGAACGATGGCGTTTTTACCAACCCTGTTATCTATCCGGCTGTTCCTAAAGACCAAACTCTTATTCGAACGAGTTATTCTTCTTCACATACTGAAATTGAGTTGAATAAAGTGCTTTATTGCTTTGAGAAAAACGGAAAAAAACTAGGACTTTTTAAGTCATTGGAACAAATTTAAAAATCTTTGAGTTTAATACATGATGAAAAAAAAGATAGCTTTAAGCATATTTATCGTTGTCCTTATCCTTGGAACGGGTTTTCCCCTTTTGAGAGCCGCTCAAACATCAGTTCAAGTCCTCCCTGTTGACCAAATCAAAGCCGGTATGAAAGGGAAAGGAAGAACTGTGTTTGCCGGAACAAAAATTGAAGAGTTCGATGTTGAGATATTAGGGGTTCTCCGTAATTGGCAGCCTAAAAAGGATTTGATCTTAGCCAGGCTTGAAGGGGGTCCACTTGAAAGAACTGGTGTTATGGAAGGGATGAGCGGCAGTCCCGTCTACATTGACGGCAAATTGATAGGAGCCATCTCCTACAGTATTGCCTCCTTTTCTAAAGACGCCTTGTCCGGGATTACACCCATCGAAGAAATGCTTAAGATAGAAGAGAAGGAGCTTCCCAGATCTTCCATTTCAACTCGGATTCCGGTGAAAAAACATATGACTCTTGATGATCTTTTTGAGATTAACAAGGGTTATTTAAGGTCCAATTCTGCGAGTGTGGTTCAAGGGCAGACGCTCACTCCTTTGAGTATCCCTCTCGTTTTCAGCGGATTTTCTCCAAATATCCTCGAGAAGGCGGCGTCATTTTTTTCCCGGATGGGTTTTTCGCCCATAAGTGCAAGTCCATCGGGCCAGGCTTTGGAAAACATCTCTTTCCAAAATATTAGACTTCGCGGAGGCGATCCTGTTGGTGCCCAGTTGATTTCCGGTGATATGGATATGACTGCCATAGGCACGGTCACTTATGTCGAAGGCGATAAAGTGCTGGCCTTTGGCCATCCTTTATACAACCTGGGCGGCGTAGATTATATTATGACCAAGGCTAAGATATTGACTCTTGTTCCCAGCCTGCAGACATCCTCCAAACTTGCTGTCACGGACATTCCTATAGGCCGATTTACTCAGGACCGCAATGCCGGTATTTTTGGAGAAATAGGAAAAAGTCCAAAGCTTATCCCTTTAAATATCAAACTTCTTAACGACCATGATGAAAAAAATTACACGGTCAATGTCATCAAAGATAAAATTCTAACCCCTTCCTTGGTCAATGTTGTTATTTCCAATATTCTGTATTCCGAAGAAAGAGCCATAGGGGATCTCTCACTCGAGCTCAGAGGAACGGTTTTTCTGGAAAACGGAATGAACATTCGTCTTGAAGATCTCTTTTCCGGTAATAATGATTCCTCAGCAGCAAGTATTTCAAGCCTTGTGTCTTCGATTGTATTTTATCTTACAAATAATGAGTTTAGAGATTTGTCCATCCACAGAATTGACCTTTCCATTAGGGCCTATGAAGGAATGAAGGTGGCCTTTCTGGAAAAAGTAATTCTGGACAAATATGATGTTTCTCCCGGGGAAAGAATTCAAATTAAACTCTATACACGGAATTTTCGTGGAGAAAGTGAACTTAAGGATGGCATTTCGTTCCAGGTGCCCAACCTGCCTTCAGGATCAGAATTCTACCTTGTTGTTGCCGATTCAATGTCTTTGCGGCAGGTTGAGTTGAGGCAGTATCAGACTCAAGCTTTTATGCCCAGGAGTCTCAACCAGCTGATTAGACTTTTGAGCAGTCTGCGTAAGAATAACCGCATCTACATAAAAATCATCGGTTCAAAACCAGGGCTGTTTCTTAAAGGTGAGGAACTGCCAAATCTTCCCCCATCTATGAAGTCGATGTTTTCATCGTCTCGAGCAACGAGTTCCGTTCCTACGGAACTCAAGACATCCACGCTCGCTCAATTTCAAATTCCGGTGCCCTTTGTTTTCCAAGGGCTTTCGGTGATTCCAATTAAAATAAAATAAAAAAAAATAGAATGAGTACTTGGGAAAGTAGGAGATTTTGAGTATGAAAAAATTGCGTTATCTTTTCATTGGCCTGTTGTTGATCTCAGTTATAACTGCCTTTGGGGTTATCCCTCAAAAATGGACACTGATTAATTTTGATGATTTCCTCACTGGAAAATTTGAAGGCATATCTGTCACCTATGACGGTGTTCTTTCTTTATCTCCCAAAGAGGAAATTTTCGCTGGTCCTGATGAAGAATTCTACCTCTCTCTCCTGGTTGAT
>JAZFSR010000290.1:0-2280 GCA_036446295.1 Candidatus Aminicenantaceae bacterium | reverse complement strand
TCATAAGTGGCTTCATGAGTAAGCAAACGTATTTCCCCGGTTTTTATATCTTGGATGGCCACATCTCCCTTGCCCCAATCAGTAAACGAGTGAAACCGCCCATCAGAAGAAACGGTGCCTAAAAAATCCTGATATGGTTTTTTCCATATTTGTCTAATCTTGATTCCCTCCGGCTCTTTAGATTTTTCAAATAATTGTTCTAATTTAGAAAGCCGGATTTTTGCTTTGGCAACAACATCTTTTTGCTCCCCGTATTGACTGATAACTTCTTCGTAAGCTTTTAGAGCTCCTTCTAATCCTAGTTTTTCATAACTGAGACCGATGTGGAAAAAAGCTTTGGCTGCGATTTCCCGGTTGTTCGGGAATTCTTTGATGATTTGCTCATAAATGGCGATGGCCTTCTCCAGATTTCCCGACACTTCTTCCTGGTAAATCCCTGCCTGGAACAGCTGTTCGGCGCTCTGCTGGGAAAAACCTAAAGATAAAAACAGTATCACCACAATAAACACACAGATAAAAAAACGATTTGACCTCATGATTAAAACCTCCTTTTTTTTGATTGTTTCATCATGAGGAAAGATAAAACGAAAACGCTTCCAAAGCATGACACTATTATCCTTGTTGTGTGAAGATACCATGACGTCACTCAACAAATTTATATCCGACACTCCGAACGCCTACAATATACCTCGGGATGGCCGGATTGTCTTCAATCTTTTTCCGCAATTCGGAGATGTGTTTATCCACCGTTCGAGGTTGGACAAAAACATCGTCTCCCCAGATCTCATCCAGGATTACATCTCGTGACACAACCTCTCCATTATGTTCTATGAGGAGATGAAGAAGATCAAACTCCAGAGCGGTCAGATATATTTGCTTCCCTTTTTTCTTTATTTCATACTTCTTAAAATCAATCTCTATATCTCCAAAGCTAAATAATTCTTTTCCTTGGTTTTGAGGCCCGGCTCTTCTTAAAAGAGCTTTCACACGGGCAAGAAGCTCCCGTGGGCTGAAGGGTTTGGTGACATAATCATCGGCCCCCAATTCCAATCCCAAAACTTTGTCGATCTCCTGGCTCTTAGCTGTAAGCATCAGAATGGGAGTTGAGATCCCTTCCTGGCGAATCCGTTTACAGACATCAAATCCATTCATCTTGGGAAGCATGATATCAAGAATAATGAGATCGTAGTTATTTTCCATCACCTTGGTCAGCCCGGTCTCTCCATCCAACGCACTGGACACGCTATATCCTTCTAGCTTTAGGTTGTCTTCCAACGCCATAAGGATGCTTTCCTCGTCTTCGATGATGATAATTTTTTCCATTCTTTCTTCCTTTGGTTAAAGAGGCAGTTTGATTGTAAAAGTGCTGCCCTGTCCCAATTCACTTTCTACAGAAACAAATCCTTTATGGGCCTCCACTATTTGTTTGACCAGTGTCAGCCCTAATCCACTGCCTTTGATTGTCCGAGTTAATTCATCTCCACCCCTGTAAAACCTGTCAAAAATCTTATCGATCTCCTCACTCCTAATCCCAATACCAAAGTCCTCAACAGCAATGATCAAATCGTTTCCCTCAACAGAAGCAGAGACATTTGCCTCTACGGTCTCCCCTGAATACTTGATAGCATTGTCAATGAGGTTATTAATGGCTTGAGTTAGGGCAGATCCGTCGGCATTTATGGAGGGAAGAGGTCCCTTAACATCCAGCTCCAGTTTAAAGTCTTCATGTGATATGCGATCTTGAAATGCAGACACAATGTCATCCAGAAGGGCTTCCACATCCAAATTTTCAAACACAAATTCTTTTTTCCCTTCCTCCATTTTAGCAAAACTCAAAACATTATCTGTGAGGAGCGTCAATCTCTCGCTCTGTTCGACCAGAACATCATAATACTTCTGGCGGCGTTTATCTGAGGGAACCCGCCCAGACTGCAGCATCTCGGCAAGCTGGCGGATGGACGTCAGAGGGCTTTTAAATTCGTGAGAAATAGTGGAGACAAAATCGGATTTCAGCCGCGCCAGTTCAAGTTCCCGCGAAACTGTCCGGACTATAAGGATGGAACCGAAAATGAGAATACCCCCAATCAGAAGGAACATAAAAAAATAGACACCTCGTTTAGAAGTGAGAAAATTCTCGAAAAGTTGAGGATCCTGTTGAGAAAGTTCCAACTGCAAGTCTGGAAAATTTCCTTTAAAATTTGCCTGGGCATTAATGGTACTTGATGGGAAATCTTCTGAACTCAAAAGATGTGCTCCGTCTCTATCCCTGACAATCCATCC
>JAZFSR010000289.1:0-2501 GCA_036446295.1 Candidatus Aminicenantaceae bacterium | reverse complement strand
TATTAATAATCGAACGATTAATCACCTTGAGATCGCGACAGGCAAAGAGGAGCAACTCCTGAACTTTCCTCATGCCATATTAAGTTTAGCGATTTCACCAGATGGGAAGCTGCTGGCTTTTAATGCAGATAATTCGGTGATGCTGCTTTCTACCAACGGAGGGGAACCGAAAAGACTGATCCAAGAAAAAGATGTCAATTCAATCACATGGTCTCGCGATGGGCGGTTTTTACTTTATGGAAAAAGACATGACGCTAAGTCCGATATCGTCGATGTCTGGCGTATCCCTGTAGCCGGTGGTGAGCCCCAAAAACTTGAACTGTCCATGCTGCGGTTAATGCATATGCGGATTCATCCTGACGGCCGGAAAATTGCTTTTACCGGGAGCCTTCAGCTTCCTTCAAATGAAATCTGGGTTATGGAAAATTTCCTGCCCAAAAGCACAACCAAAAAATAGCTCCCCGCTATTTTGAGTGCTTCAATGACCTTAAAAACCGAACGTAGTGTAAAGATCTTGACAAACTCTGGACACTTCCTGGATACGAATTTGATTTCAGATCTTTATGTTGTAAGCCAGAAATAAAGTTAGATGAAAAAATTTCAATTTGAGGAGCGAACATGAAAAAACGTCTTATTTGAGTGTCTTTAATGGTTCTTCTTCCCTTTCTCTGTAGAGCTCAGGAAGCTGAAGACCTGACCATTCTTCCTGGATTTAGAGTAGAAAAAATCCTCAATGTTAACCGGGCTGTTGACTGCCAGGGGATTGGTTTCGACAGTGAAGGGAACCTTATTGTAGCCAGTTATATGTGGAAACTGCACAAGATCACACCGGCAGGAGAGGTCTCAACTCTGGCCCGTTTTTCCCCTTTAAAGGGGCCAAATCCACGTGATATTGAGGTCGTTCAGGATGTCATCTATTTCACTCACACTGATGGCAGAACCGATCCAGGGCTGTACAGACTGGAAAATGGTGAGCCTGTCCGTGTGACCCCTCCGGGTTATTGGATTCGCCTTATTGTCCCGGATGGAAGTGGG
The DNA here is from genome assembly GCA_036446295.1 of Candidatus Aminicenantaceae bacterium. Lineage (GTDB taxonomy): Bacteria > Acidobacteriota > Aminicenantia > Aminicenantales > Aminicenantaceae > JAUWVG01. Next base: position 1,466 of record JAZFSR010000289.1, on the reverse strand, counting down.
GGATTTTATGCCAAGGGTGGACTGGTAGGTGGGCCTTCCAATCTTTTGAAATTATCCGATCCGGGTTCGGATGGCTTTTTTGAAATGGTTGAATATATCATCCCGAGTTTCGGCTTTTCAGGACTGGATGTGTATGGAGGTTATGTGTATCTGTCCCGCTCAGGCCCCATTCCCAACGTAGGATGGATCAAAAAATACAATTTTGTCACTCAGGAGCTCGAGCCAGTGGTGGATGGCTTAAATTACCCGGTCGAACTGGAGATAGACTCAGGTGGGAATATGTACACAACTGTTTTTATGGAAAAAAGAACCGAAGGATTAGGAGAATACAATTACAGGGATATCATACGGATAAGTCCGGGCATACCTGCAGTTCCTGTGACTGTCGCTGAGGATATAGTGACCGGCGTCTATTTGAGTCTATCCCCGGATGATGATGTGCTCTACATATCCGAATTTAGTAGAGGGCTTGTCTCTCGTCTCGAATATAATGGGACAAGGACCTATGTGAATACGGATTATGGTCTCAACAGCCCATCAGGATTGGGTTTTGACCTTCTAGGCAATCCCTATCTGTCTTCCTTCCGTCTGAGCCGCCTGTACCGGCTCGATCCTGACCTAAAAACTCTGACTCCGATAACAGATCCATTGGGAAACAGCAATCAGACCATTGCCGTTGATAAACAAGGCATGTTTTATGTCTCCAACGGATCACCCACGGCTTTATATAAGATTAATCCATTAACCGGGGATGTAGAATTCCTTAAAGATGTCTGGACGCGAACGCTCGAATTCGACAGTTTTGGTCGGCTCGTGATCACTACCCAAGTGCAGCCCGGACCTTCCTATGACGATTACACCAGTACAGTCGGAATTATGGATCTTATTTCCTTTGCGATCACTCCCTATATCACCGGAATCAAAAATCTGGAGAGGGGGTTCCTCTTTGACGAGGACCAGAACTTTTATGTGAAGCAGAAACGAGGCGATGGGATAGTTAAAGTCAGTATTCCTATGGATCCATCCGGAGAACCCGTCGATATAAGCAAGGATGAAACACTATTTGTTGATCTTACGTCTAAGGATTCCGAGATCCGGTATTTCGACCGTACAGTTGATGGCAAGCTCCTCATCCCATTGAATGGACTTGGAGAGCTTGTCCTTGCCGAAGCGGACGGGACCTGGACTGATTTTGCCTCGGGATTTTCCTGGCCGGGCCATGTCAATTTTGACTCGAACGGGATTGCATATATCGTGGATGGGGATAACGGGATCTTCCGGATCATCGGTGAGGAATTTGTTGTTCCAGCCATTGTAAAGAGGAACCGGGATCTTTATGCTGAAGTTTCCGATAGAGTGAGCAATAATGGGATCAAAAACAGCCTGATGAAAAAATTGGCAAATGCCAATAAAGCTCTCGAAAGAGGCAACATCAAAGCAGCGATCAATATTATGGAAAGCTTTAT
>JAZFSR010000288.1:0-2546 GCA_036446295.1 Candidatus Aminicenantaceae bacterium | reverse complement strand
AGAATTCTTCTCTCCTCCTGTTTACAATATAATACATATATTCTATAATATTACTGTATATTAATCGACTAAGGAGTCAAAATGAAATCTAGGATTTTTTTCCTCATAACACTGATGGTTGTTGTCTTTGGGATAGCGTCTCTGAACGCTAACTTTCTCTTTGAGGACAAGACCACTGGAGATCTAAAAGTGAAAACTCAGATAAAAAAAACAGACAAAGAATGGAAAAAAACTCTCACATCCAAACAGTATAGGATTCTACGTAAAAGCGATACAGAACGTCCTTTTACTGGAAAGTATAATATGTTTTTCGAAGACGGGACATATCTGTGCGCAGCATGTGGGGCTTCTCTTTTCAACTCAGAATCGAAATTTGATCACGGATGCGGATGGCCAAGCTTCAGCGCAGCCATAGGCAGCAGCCGTGTGGAATTCCACGAAGATAACTCGATGTTCATGAAAAGAATTGAAGTCAGATGCTCAACGTGCGGGTCTCATTTAGGGCATGTTTTTGATGACGGACCGGCTCCAACTGGAGATCGCTTCTGTATCAATTCAGCGGCCATGGAGTTCAAACCTACAGAAGTTGAAAAATCAATCCAACAGGCTAAGGCCACCTTTGCAGCCGGCTGTTTCTGGGGAGTGGAGCACAACTTCCGCAAGATAGAGGGCGTTTTATCGACACGTGTAGGCTACACGGGAGGAGACGTGAAAAATCCCACATATAAATTAGTATGTACGGGAACAACAGGGCATACCGAATCCATCGAAATCACTTTTGATCCATCATCAGTCAGCTACAAGGAACTTTTGGGACGCTTTTTCAGCCTTCACGACCCAACCCAAATAAACCGGCAGGGACCCGATATCGGGACACAGTACAGATCAGTCATTTTCTATCATTCCCTTTCCCAAAAAAAAGAGGCCGAGACATTCATCCGGGAATTAGAAGGCTCAAACCGTTTTCTCAAATCTATTGCCACAAAAATCGCCCCAGCGGATATCTTCTATGAAGCGGAGGATTATCATCAGGATTATTACGAAAAAATAAAAATCCTCAAATAAGTTCCGATTATTTCTTTTTTGCCTTTTTCCTTAAGAAATATTCTTCCTTGCTCTTCAAAGGAGGAATATGGTGAGGCATAAGCTTGTAGGAAGTTTCAATTACTGGAGCGGGATTATCGGGAATATATTGGGATAATCTCTCAATAACATTTTTATATTGAGGATCTTGGGCTAAATTTGTCCACTCTTCAAAATCTATTCTGTGATCGTAGAGCTCTTCGCTGTCATCAATGTATCGTGTGTACCTCCAATTTTCTGTGCGGATAGAGAATTCTGAAAAGTCATAGGTTGAAATGGCCGGAAAATCCCATTTTTTCTCCGGGTTCCGAAGCAGGGGGATCAGGCTGCGGCCGTCCAACCCTTCTTTTGAGGGAAGCCCGCACAGCTCTATCAAAGTTGGATAGATATCCATCAATGAAGTGATGCGGTCACAACGGCTTCCGATCTTGGATCCTTCGGGGAGGCCGATACAACTCTCAGGGACTTTGATCATCAGCACGGATTTTAGGACATTTTCCCACATCGCGAATTTTCTCCAATGCTGCTTTTCACCCAACTGCCACCCATGATCCGACCAGAGAACAACAACCGTATTTTGGGCATAGGAGCTCGATTCCAACGCATCAAGGAGTCTGCCTGCCATCGCATCTGCAAAGGCAATGGACGCAAGATAGCCCTGCACTGCTTTTTTCCACTCCCCTGCTTCTACGACATGAGAGTGATAGTTCCCGGCTCGAGAAGCCAGTTCTCTGGCTCGTTCACCCACATCATCCAGATCATTGTCCAAAACTTTAGGAAGTTGGACTGTTTCCAACGGGAACATGTCAAAATATTTTTGAGGCACATACCAGGGCACATGAGGCCTGTATATACCGCAGGCAAGAAAAAAAGGATCACGGTGATCTTTCTGCAGCTGCTGAACGACCCAGTCGACGGATTTGTAGTCACCCGTCTGCTCATCCGGAATTTCAATGGGAGACCAGTCAAAATCACCGTACATGTCTTCAAAGCGAGGCATATTCACCGTTTCTCCAGGTTTGGGATAAAAATATCGAGGCATGTGTCTCTCTTTAGAAGGAAAGTAGTCATCCCACGATTGAGGATCAGGCATGTTATTGTGGAATATTTTTCCTGCACCGCCAGCCCAGTATCCGTTGGAGGAAAAATACTGGGGAAGAGTTTGAGCCTCGGGAAGCACTTCTCTCCACACTTGATAATTCGAATACATCCCGGAGTTATAGCAGTGAATTCCGGTCATTAAAGATGTTCGAGATGGATTACATGAAGGAGACGCACAATAGTTGTGTGTAAAATTTACGGACTGCTCTGCAAAGCGGGTAAGATTAGGGGTTTTAGCTTGAGGATGCCCACCAAGCTGCAAAAGCTGATGGACAGACGAAGCATCAAGCTGTCTTTTGGTCATCCGTTGCCGGCTCTGTTTGCCTCATTGTGGCCGGAGATGCGACAGAACCTGGCCGGCA
>JAZFSR010000287.1:0-6265 GCA_036446295.1 Candidatus Aminicenantaceae bacterium | reverse complement strand
TGATTACTTTCTCCTTGAAAATCACTGATTTGACACATCCTTCCAAACCCTTCGAAAAAAATGCGCATTCCGAGTTCGAATGCGTATTCAAATCCGAATCCGGCAAGGACAATTGACCCTCGTCCGGACGTCCGCTGGAATGATGGATAGGTGAAATTGTCTTCTGTTGTCAGACGCCACCCTTCTCTTTCGATATATTTTCCCCAGACTGGTCCGGCGCCTCCCATCACATAGAGTCTTGAGTTGCTGCTGAGAGGAAAGAAATAATACCCTGAAATTATGAAAGGCAGGGCGCTGATCTTAATGGGTTTGACTTCAAGCCAGGTACCCACAGATGTTTCAAGAGTGAGTGCGGCTTTGTCTTCAATGAGCTCGCCGTAGATGTATCCGGCTCCAATTCCGACAATGATTCTTGAAGTGACAGCTACCAAAATCTCGGCGGCAAAGTCGAATCCCGAGCGGAGTTCTGACACGTTTCTTCCGATGTATGTCCAACCGGAGATTGCTTCGATTTGCTTCTTCTCCACTACGGCCCAGTCATCCAGAATGCGGTTGATGTTCTGAAATTTAAAAAAACTGCGTCCGCCGGAAAGTTTGAGGCTGACCTCTGCGGCATGGATACGGGGAATGAAAAGGAGCACGGTTAAAAAGAATAAGACTAGGACTCTGATTGGCTTCATGGGAGATGCAGTCAGTTTAATCTTTCAACTAAAAATTATCAAGAGGAGTAAGAATCCCCATTTCTATGATTTCAAAAGTGAGTTTTCCGTGAACTGGCAAGTCGATTAGAAATCACGCTTTGTCATCTTCTGCTTGAGATGAAGGGGGGACCCCTCCGCGGCGCACCTCCGTCCTCGCTCCGATCGCTGCGCGCAGAGATACACCGCTTCGCCCTCCCTTCATCTCCTTCAAGAGGGGAGGGATGCATCCCTAACATAGCACCTGCCGTTGAGTCGGATGGACGTCGTATGTCTGCATTCATCCACATTCGTATGTGATGGAGGCAGAATGCGTAAGGGTTCCGTCCGACTCTAAAATAAATCATGAAAATAGGGATGTGGTGACAGAGCTAGCGGATTTTGAATAACTCGGGGATGGCCTGCTTCCAGGCCTGAAATGCGGTTTGAACATTGAGATCGATGAGTGTATTGTCCTGGTGGTCAATCTTTACGTTGGTGCCGCCGGTTACGCCTATTTTATTGGCGGAAACACCTTTATCTTTAGCTAGGGCTAAGAGCCGGGACAGGTATTGGGATGGTGCTGTCACAAGGATTCTTGATTGGGTTTCGCCAAAAAGAAGAGAATCCGCTCGAATATTTTCGGAAAGACGGACAGAACATCCTATTTTTTGTGCGCTGAGAAAAGCGCATTCAATGAGGCAGAGTGCAATCCCGCCTTCCGAAATATCATGGGCGGAGGAGAGAAGCCCCTCACTTATGGCTTCCAGACAGAGTTCCTGGACGCGTTTTTCTTCCTCAAGATTGATTTGGGGTGGACGTCCTTTTTCCAGTTGGAATTGAGATTTCAGGTAGGCCGTACCTCCTATTTCATCCCTGTTTTCACCCAGAAGAATGACGGTCTCTCCCTTGTCCGTAAATCCCGGGCCGATCGATTTGTCTATGTCTGGAATAATTCCGACTATGCCCAGAACGGGTGTGGGCTGAATGGAATCTCCGTCTGTTTCATTGTAAAAACTGACATTCCCTCCAGTGATAGGAATATCAAAGGCCAGGCATGCCTCGGAAATTCCCTCGACGACCTCTTTGAACTGCCACATGATTTCCGGTTTTTCAGGATTGCCGAAATTCAAACAGTTTGTGACACCCATCGGATAGGCTCCCACACAGCTGAGGTTCCGGCAGGCTTCGGCAACGGCTATTTTCCCTCCGGTCTTTGGATCCAGATAGGAATACAGTGGATTTCCATCGAGGGTGATGGCGAGAGCCTTTTTGGTGCCTTTAATCCGGATCACAGAGGCATCCGCTCCGGGAAGGAGGGCGGTGTTGGTTTGAATCATATGGTCGTACTGTCGGAAAACCCATTCTTTATCGGCTAAAGTCGGGGATGTCAAAAGATCGAGGAGAGTTTGGTTGAGATTTTCGGGGAGAGGAAGAGGGCCGATGTGAGTCGTTTGATCTAGATAGGCGGGACGTTCGAATGGACGATCATAAACCGGACAGAGGTTGACAATTGAGTCCACAGGAATATTGACGACTTCTTGTCCGTTGGCCTCTACTTTTAGTTTATCTCCATCCGTGACATGTCCAATGTGGATGGCCTCCAGATCCCATTTTTCAAATATCTCTTGTACGGCCTGGACCTTATCCTTTTCGGCGACGATGAGCATTCGTTCCTGTGATTCTGAGAGCATGATTTCATAGGGAGTCATGCCCTCTTCACGTTGAGGAACACGGTCGAGGTTGATCGTGATTCCCGAGCCTGAATTGGATGCCATTTCCGAGGTGGAGCAGGTTAGACCTGCGGCACCCATGTCTTGAATGCCGACAATGAGGTCCTTGTCCATGACTTCTAAACAGGCCTCTAGAAGGAGCTTTTCTTTGAAGGGATCTCCAACCTGGACATTGGGTCTTTTCTTTTCAAGATCTTCATCGAATTCGGCCGAAGCCATAGTGGCGCCGTGAATCCCATCCCGTCCGGTTTTGGAGCCAACATAGAGAACAGAATTTCCGGCTCCTTCTGCTTTGGCGTAGAAAATTTTCTCTTTCCGGGCCAGGCCGATACAGAAAACATTGACCAGAGGATTAGGGGTATAACACGCATTGAAATAAATCTCACCTCCGACAGTTGGAACGCCTATGGAGTTGCCATACCCGGCTATACCGGAGACAACACCTTCCATTATGGATTTATTCTGAGCTTGAGAAAGTGGGCCGAAGCGGAGAGAGTCCATAAGGGCGATCGGACGTGCTCCCATAGTGAAAATATCCCTTAATATTCCACCCACACCAGTGGCCGCTCCTTGATAAGGTTCAATGAAGGAGGGATGGTTGTGCGATTCTATCTTGAAAACAACGGCAAGGCCGTCTCCAATATCCATGATGCCTGCATTTTCCCCGGGACCCTGTATGACATTCTTGCCGGATGTTGGGAGTTTTTTCAGGTAGTTTTTTGAGCTCTTATAGCTGCAGTGTTCAGACCACATGACTGAAAAAATGCCTAGTTCGGTGAGATTAGGCTCTCTTCCTATAAGATCGACAATATTTTCATATTCTTTTTCGGTTAAACCGTGTTCTTTAATGATTTTTTTATCGATCATATCAACCTATCCAATCAATAATGGATTGAAAGATAATCTTCCCATCCTCGCTGCCCAGGATGGCTTCGGAGGCACGCTCAGGATGCGGCATCATCCCCATCACATTGCCGGCCGTATTGATGATTCCGGCGATACTCTCCTTAGATCCATTGACATTTCCTTCATCAGAAATGAAGCCGCTGGCTTCCGAGAACCGAAAGACAATCTGGTTATTCTTTATGAGTGTTTCAATGCCTTCTTCTGAATCGTAGTAATTGCCGTCAAAATGAGCAATGGGAATCCGGAGAACCTGCCCCTTTTTTCCTTTGTTTGTGAAGGGCGTGTTTTCATCTTCGATACGAATGTGGACATGCTGGCAGAGAAACTTGAGATTTTTGTTTCTGAGCATGGCTCCCGGAAGAAGCCCCAATTCAAGGAGGACTTGAAATCCATTGCATATCCCGAGGACAAGCCCCCCTTTTAAGGCGAATTCCTTGACTTCCTGCATCACGGGAGAAAACCTTGCGATCGCCCCTGACCGGAGGTAATCTCCGTAGGCGAATCCGCCAGGCAGGATGATGCAATCCACATTTTTAACATTGTGATCTTTGTGCCATAGAAACACGGTCTCCATCCGGAATACGTGTTGGAGCACATTAAAAGTGTCGAAATCACAGTTTGACCCGGGAAAAACAACAACACCAAATTTCATCTACTTAAGAATTTCCCAAGTGAACTTTTCTATGATGGGATTGGCCAGAACCTTATTTGATATTTCTTGAATGATATTTTTTATGTCGGCATCGGAAATATCTGTGATATCGATCTCAAAAACCTTTCCCTGTCTCACATCGCTGATGTTCTTATATCCAAGCGTATGAAGCGCATTCTTGACGGTCTGTCCCTGTGGATCTAAGACACTGTCTTTAAAAGAAACAAGCACTCTAACTTTCATTGGCAAACACTCTCTTAAAAATATAGTCAATTTTATCTAAATAGGGTTCGAGCGAGAAGCAGTCTTCAATCTCCTGGGATTTGAGAACGCGGTTGATGTCCTCATCTGCGTGGACCAGTTCTTTGAAGTCGAGATTTTTGTCCCATGCCTTCATGCTGTTTTTCTGTACGAGTTCGAAAGCCTGCTCTCGAGATAGTTTCTTTTTTGTGAGGGCCAGGAGGACACCTTGAGAGAAGACAAGGCCCCGGGTCACATCGATATTGCTTCGCATCCGATCGGGATGGATTTTCCAGCTTTTAATAATGTTTGTAATTTCTGATAGCAAATAATCTGTAATGATAAAAGAATCGGGAAAGATGACTCTTTCTGCTGAGGAGTGGGAGATGTCTCTTTCGTGCCAGAGGGGAATGTTTTCAAGGGCGACCTGCAGGTTGCCTCTAGTCAGCCGTGCCATTCCAGAAATCCTTTCGCAGCGGACCGGATTTTTTTTGTGCGGCATCGACGAAGAGCCCTTTTGGCCCTTGGTGAATGATTCCTCCATTTCCAGAGTTTCGGTTTTTTGGAGGAGGCGAATCTCTACGGCAAATTTGTCGAAAGAGGCACAGATAAGAGCGAGCGTTGACAGGACTTCAGCATGCCGGTCCCGCTGGAGGACTTGGGTGGATACCCTAGCGGGTTTGAGTCCCAGTTTTTTAAGGGCATAGATTTCCAGCTTGGGATTCAGGTGGATATATGTACCGACAGATCCGGAAATTCGGCCGCAGCTAATTACATCTAGAGCCCGTTCTATACGGTCGAGGTGGCGTTTGATCTCTTCATACCAGACCAATAGCTTGACCCCAAACGTGATGGGTTCGGCATGCACTCCGTGGGTTCTTCCTATCATCACGGTCATCTTGTGGCGGAGGGCTTCCTTTTTAAGAAGCTTGAGGAGGATACGAAGATCTTTTTGGATTTTTTCCAGTCCTTCTTTGATAAGCATAGAAAATGCCGTATCGACGACATCATAAGATGTCAATCCTAGATGGATGAACCGGGAGTCCTTTCCCACATGCTCTGCAACCGATGTGAGAAAGGCGATCACATCATGTTTGACAACGCGTTCAATTTCATCTATCCGTTCTACGGAAAAACCGGCTTTGGCCTTGATCCTTTTTAAAGGGGTTGAAGGAATTTCTCCCAACCTGTTCCAGGCTTCACAGACGGCTATCTCCACATCCAGCCATTTTTGATACCGGTTTTGATCTGTCCAAATAGATCCCATTTCAGGAAGGGTGTAGCGTTCGATCATGAAAAATATCCTTTAAAAAATTTAGATCAAATTTTATCAACTTCTTCCTTGCTGTGTCAAACTTTTGATTGGGGTCAGGCCTGCAAAACATGAACTATTTAGTTGTATAAATTTAATGTTGTTGAAATAGTTCATGTTTTGCAGGCCTGACCCCAATTTTACCTAAGGATTTGGTAGAATGGTTGTCTAATGGAATGGAAGAGGAATATGGATGATTTATCTGAAGATCAACTTGTGCGACTCGCCAAACAGGAAGACGTCGAGGCTTTTACAGAATTGGCCCGCCACTATCAGGGGAAGATTTATAACTTGATCTTAGGATTGACGAAAAATCATTGTGATGCCGACGATTTATCGCAGGAAACCTTCATGATGGCCTTTAAATCATTGCGGAAATTCAAGCAGGATTCCAGTTTTTACACTTGGTTGTACCGAATCGCGGTCAATCGGACCTTGAATTATTTTAAAAGAACCCAGCGGGAAAAAAGGAAAACGGATGCGGTTATCAATGAATTTCCACAGGAAAAACAGTCGATAAAGACTGTTTCCAATCCGGAGAAATCGTCACTCAAGGACGAACTGAGGCATAAGATAGATTCAGCCATTCATTCTCTTCCTTCACTTTATAAGACGGTTTTTTTTCTGGTGGAGCATGAGGGAATGTCCCACAAAAAAGCGGCCTATGTGTTGAAATGCTCTGAAAATACAGTGTCCTGGCGGCTGCACAAAGCAAGGAAAATGCTTCAATCCAAACTCAGTCCTT
>JAZFSR010000286.1:0-5026 GCA_036446295.1 Candidatus Aminicenantaceae bacterium | reverse complement strand
GTTCCCAAATGGATATTACCGTTAGCATAGGGAGGACCATCATGCAAAACGAATAACGGTTTGTTTTGGTTTTTCTCCTGTATTTTTTGATACAGATTGATCTGATCCCAATGTTTTAGAATTTCAGGTTCTTTTAACGCGAGCTTGGCCTTCATAGAAAACGACGTCTTGGGAAGGCTGAGGGTGTCTTTGATTTTATCTGCTTCGAACATAAATCGCTCCAAAAAAACTTTAATCAGTTATTATAGAATAAGTTCCATCAATTCTCCACTGAAAATGACACGGATGTGTTATCAATCGGTGATGAAATGGGCTCCCCTGCTTTCAGGATTGCTCAAAGCCGCAAACATGATCAACCAAGCCACCTGAATTCCGTGTTTCAAACCCACAACAAGGGGATCCATTTTGGCTTCTTTATAAAATTTTTCAATTCTATGGCGGAGATAATCCATATCGGCTCTTGCCCTTTCTAATCGTTTCCTTGTTCGAATAATCCCCACATAATTCCACAACGTTGTCCGGATGGACATCCAGTCCTGATAGATTAATGCCGGATCTATTTCCTCTTCAAAATCTGGATAATACCAGTCATGTATATCCGAAATTTCACAGGGAATCTCAGGATCAAAATTTGAAACAATCTTCTGGGCACTTCTTGTTCCCCAAACTAATCCTTCAAGGAGTGAGGTCGAAGCCAGACGATTGGCTCCATGAACACCTGTACAGGCGACTTCTCCCACTGCATACATGCCTTTAAGAGAACTCCTTCCCCAACTGTCAACAAGGACTCCCCCACAGCAGTAATGAGCGGCAGGGACAACAGGAATAGACTCTTTAGTGATATCGATTCCGAATTCTAAGCATGTTTTATAAATATTGGGAAACCTCTTCTCTATATCAAATTTGGCGTACGAAGCAAGGTCGAGGTTGACATAGTCAGAATTGCTATTTATCATTTCTTCATAAATGGCCCGGGTGACTTCATCCCGGGGAGCCATTTCTTTTTTGCTGTTGTATTTCTCCATAAAAGTTCGGCCATCTCGAGATTTCAGTCGGGCACCTTCCCCTCTTACTGTTTCGGATATCAAGAAACCATCGGCATCCCTGTGATAAAGAGATGTCGGGTGGAATTGAATATATTCCATGTTGACAATGCGCGCACCAGCTCTAAAGGCCATGGCATAACCGTCTCCAATAGCGGTTGACGGATTCGATGTATGAAGATACACGGCCCCGCATCCCCCTGTAGCCAAAATAGTGTTGGATGCAAATATCGGATAAACCCGGTTATTGTGGTTATCCAGGACATAAGCTCCGAGGCACTGCGGTTCTCTGTAATAGGCGGTTAAATTTCTTGAATGATGAGGCACCGTCAAGAGGTCAACCGCCGTTTGATCAGGAAGAAAGGTGACGTTCGACAGCTTTTTTAAAGCCTGAATTAGTTTTTCTTCGATCGTTTTCCCGGTTGTGTCTTTGATGTGAAGAATGCGTCTGCGTGAGTGACCTGATTCCTGCGCATAGTCGAGTGAATCCAGTGAACTGCGGGAAAATAGGATTCCCAACTCTTTAATCAGAATTGTTTCCACAGCCTTTTTCCCTTCTTTGGCCAGGATATCGACAGCCTCAGGATTATTGATCCCGTCGCCTGTCTCTATGATGTCTTCTTTGAGTAATTCCGGATTGTCATTTTTTCCAAGAGAAACAATTCCACCTTGCGCATAGTACGTGTTGGATTCTTCGAGTTTGGAATTTTTTGTGATGATAACAACTTTTAGACCACCTTTTACAGCTTCCAGCGCTGCGCTGGCACCGGCTATCCCGCAACCGATTACGAGAACATCTGTCCTAAGAATCCCTTCATTTTTCATAATTTTATCCGATAATATCCATACTGATGTCCAATGATTTGAAGGAATGAGTCAAACTGCCGACCGAGATATAATCCACTCCCAGATGAGCATATATTTGGGCCGTTTGAAGATCGACATTCCCTGAAATCTCTAGAGGCACTCTCTTTTTTACAAGCTCCACGATGTCTCTCATCTCCTCTAGAGACATATTATCGAGCATGATCATGTCAGCCCCACTGTTGACAGCCTCAATCACATCTTCTTTACACGTTGTTTCGACTTCAATCTTTACTTCCGGGCCGACCTTTGCCCTTGCCAGCTGAACGGCTTCAGAAATTCCATGGATAAGCTTAATATGATTATCTTTGATCAGCACCATATCTGAAAGGCTTTGACGATGATTGCAGCCTCCTCCCATTTTAACCGCATACTTCTCCAACACACGAAGTCCTGGTGTCGTCTTTCTCGTATCGAGTATTTTTGTTGAACTTCCCTTCACCTCCAAGGCTTGAACAAATTGATGCGTTATCGTGGCTATTCCGGATAACCTCTGGAGAAAATTCAATGCCGTTCGCTCTCCCTTTAATAGAGAGATGGAACGTCCCTCCAGTTCGGCCAGCACATCACCTTTTTTGATCTCCCGGCCATCTTTTTTCCTAGTTTTAAAAGAAAGAGAGGAATCTATTTTGTTAAATACGCTTTTTGCCACAGAAATTCCCGCAAGGATCCCGTTTTCTTCAGCCACGATGACAGCTTTTGATTGAGATTCGAAAGGAATGATGTTCTCTGAAGTGATGTCACCATGAGGCAAATCTTCTTCCAAAGCTCTTTCGATGATGGCATCCACTTCTCTATCCATGAGTGAATTATAAGCCGAGCATAATATTCAGTCAAACGAATTGAAGCAAAGTTGACATCACTCAGAGAGTCTGTTTAAGATAATGGACTGTGCCAAAAAAAAAAATCGGATACATTCTGCTCTCTCTCACGGTGTCTGTTGTTTTAATCTGGATGCTCCTCGGTAAGATAGAAACAAAGGACTTCCTCTACACATTCTCACATATTTTTATTCCTGCTCTTTTAGCTTTTTTTGCCATATCTCTGTTTGGATCCTTCCTGCGTGCCTGGCGCTATAAACTTCTCCTCTATCCCCAAAAAATCAGCTGGGCAAATATTTTCCTCGTCACCTTCATCCGCAATATCTTTGTCGATTTACTGCCGGCACGGATAGGCTCTCTATCATATATTTACATCCTTAACAAAAGATTTAATATCTCATTCAACACGGCCACTTCGTCTTTTGTCGTTGCTTTTATCTATGACCTTATCTCTCTCAGCCCCTTTCTCATACTGGCCATTATCTCTGTTGGACTGGGGACAACATCTATTTCCACTCCTTTGTTGCTTCTTTTTTCCATTCTGTTCTTAGTGATTATGCTTGTTATATATTGGCAGCTCTTAGGACTCTGCCGCATTTTCATAATGATCTACCGTAACTTTCTCCGCTTAATAAAATCCGACCAAAAAAAATGGGCTCTTGTTTCGATCGAAAAACTTCAGCTGACAGTCACGGACATCTCCCAGATCAGAGAAAGACGTACAGATTTGCCCGTTTTTCTTCTCTCAATCGGGATTCGAATGGCCAAGTACGGAGCTTTATATATTCTCTTGTTTGCTCTTCTCCAGGTTCATGGATACACCTTGGGTAGTTTGAGTATCTGGAAAACCATCCTCAGCATAACAGGTGCGGAAATGACGGGCTTTCTCCCCATTAAAGGGCTTGGAGGATTTGGGACTTGGGAAACCGCCTGGGCAGGAATGCAAACCCTGTTGGGTTTTGAATTACAGATGGCTGTTCTCTCCAGCGGCATCCATCTGGTCACAAACTTGTTTGAGTATATACTAGGTTTATTGAGTATTCTATATCTCGCTCTACCCTTTTCAAAAAAATGAAAACAAAATCTACTTTAATTTTTAAGGATCATTACAACATCCCTTTAGAGGATCTCCGGAAAATTTTGAATACGGCTCTCTCCAGGGGGGGAGATTTTTCGGAGATTTTCATTGAATACAAAACCTTCAATTTCATCAACATGGAAGAGGATATTATCAAAGAAACAGCCGAAAGCATCAGCCTTGGGATGGGCATTCGTGTTCTCGCCGGTGAGCGGACGGGATATGGATATACAAATGACTTATCCTTTTCTAAAATGAAAAAAGCGGCCATCACAGCTTCTTCTATCACCATGAATAATCAGCTCAATACTTCGAACGTACTCAAATTCCGGGCACAAGCTCAAAACTACTACCCGGTCAAGATACCTGCTCATAATGAAGACCTGAAAAGAAAGATTGAACTTGTTAAAAAAGTCTATTTATCCGCTCAAAACACCGATAGTTCTATAAAAAAAGTTAAAGTTACTTACATGGACCAAATTAAGTATATCACTGTTATTAATTCCGATGGCCTGGTAATTTCCGATGTCCGCCCTCTTGTCAAATGTACATGTATGGCCATCGCCGAAAAATCAAACTTAAAAGAAGCGGGCTTTTCCGGTGGAGGGGGCCGTGTGGGGATGGAATACTTCCAGTCTCAGCTCTCCCCCGAGTCAATTGGGGAAGATGCGGCTCAAGAAGCGCTGCAGCTTCTCGAAGCATCTCCTTCTCCGGCAGGGGAAATGCCCGTCGTTTTAGCTCCAGGGCACAGCGGTGTTCTAATTCATGAGGCTGTGGGGCATTTACTCGAAGCCGACTTTATCCGGAAAAAAACCTCTATATTCTGGAACAAACTTGGGAAAAAAGTCGCCAGCTCACAAGTCAATATTTACGACGATCCGACAATTCCCTATTTCCGAGGTTCGTACAATATAGATGATGAAGGCACAGTACCAAAAAAGATAGCCCTCATTCAAGAAGGGAAGGTCTCCGGAATGCTCCAAGACAGACTGTCAGCCAGTCTTATGAAGAAATCGTTAACTGGGCATGGCCGAAGACAGGATTTTACTTGTATTCCCATTCCCAGGATGAGCAATACATATATCGATAGAGGCAGCGAAGATCCGGAAGATATCATAAAATCTGTCGAAAAAGGATTTTATGCCCACAAGTACCAGGGAGGGCAGGTCGAGGACTCCGGAAAGTTTACTTTTTCAGTCAGTTCAGGTTTTTTAATCGAA
>JAZFSR010000285.1:0-2545 GCA_036446295.1 Candidatus Aminicenantaceae bacterium | reverse complement strand
TGGGATCTCTTGGTATCTCCCCCTTGTGCTTCATCGCTACGGAAAGAGGTGTATCTCCCTTAAACGGAAGTTCCCCAGTCACCATTTCATAGAAGATCACACCCAATGAATAGATATCTGACCTAAAATCGATTTCTTTGGCTTCGGCCTGTTCCGGTGACATGTACTCAGGAGTTCCGATCATAACACCCGAATCGGTCATCCTTTTTGTCTTGAGAGAGCGGGAGATCCCAAAATCCATGATCCGCGCGCTTCCTTCCCGGTCGATCATAATGTTGTTGGGCTTGAGGTCTCTGTGGATAATCGCCAACCTGTGGGCTTCCGCCAGACCTTCGCAGATCTGCTTGCCGATGGACACCGTCTGTGCGGGACTCATCCGGCCCATCATCCTCAGCATGCTTTTTAAGTCTTCCCCGGCCACGTACTCCATGGTGATATAGTGGCTGCCCTGATCCTCTCCGAGGTCGTACATGCGGCAGACATTGCGATGGGATATTTTCCGGGAGAATTTGAGTTCGTTTCCGAAGCGCTCGATTGTTTTCTCATCTGAAGCGATCTCCGGTTTGATGAGCTTAAGGGCGATTTTTTCCTTGATTTTGGAATCAATGGCTTTGTAGACCCGTCCCATCCCTCCTCGGCCCAGTTCCTCGATAATCTGATAGCGTTCTGCAAACGTCGAACCAGTTGTCAACTCTGCCGTAGGGATTTGGATGGTTTTGGTGGGATCCTTAATGTCTTCAGATGTGGGCAGGGGAGCGGCGCATTCCTTACAGAATTTCGAATCCCCAGGATTCTTAGTCTGACATTTAGGACATGGTGTATTCAATCTTTCTTTCTGTAAACCTGACAATAGAATATTGATAATATTAAAAAGTGTCAATGAATAAATACGAAATTTCGGGCCTGGCCTTCATAACTTGCACTATTTTAATCCTACTGCTTTTTAATTAAAGGGACACTATACTTAATTGAAGGTTTGGGGCCTGGCCTTGATAATGTGAAAGATTTTTTCATTAAATCAATGTCAGACATTGAAAACGTGAATTATTTTTGTTTTTCCTTCCACTTCAATATTCTGACAGGGGTGAACTCGAATTTTATGGTTCCGATATAATTGGCATCTTCATTTGAGGCTTCGAGCGTAAAGGGATTACCTTTTTGCAGTTTTTCATGAGGGATTCTGATCTCTGTGTCATTCGATAAACTAAAAGTGAAGTCGCCCATTCGCTCAAATAATTGTTCCTCTCCATCCGAGTATTTAATCCTGACGTTGGGTGTATAATTTCCGGATATCTTCGGCCGCGTGGAGGAAACGGGTGACATGGTCACCGCAAGATAATCTTGATCTGCCTGGTCCTCTGATACTTCAAAATATTCTATATATGAGGGAGAAAAGAAATACTGGGATTTATTGGGAATGACATCTCCCGTCCAACCCACCTCCACCTCAGCGCTGTATTTCCCATCATCATCGGTGACCGGATCTCCCGGAAGTCCACTCATCACAACGCCGCTGATTCCATTTAGAGAGGCTGTGTCTTCTATGAGCAAAGAAGTCGTTACTTTTCCCGAGATTAAAACAAGAGGTCTGGATTGATCTATCGGACCTTCGTCTTCATATTTTGGTCCCGACAATTGTGAATTTAAATCTGATGGAATTGAAATAACCGGAGGATTAAATCCGGCGACAGTCCTGGAGGGAATCCTGCTGTTCAAAATATAAAAGGGTGCATAATTGAAACTAAGAATAAATGGGCTGTCTTTGTAGTTGCTTCGGTCTTCTATCCACTGAAAAATCTGAATTTCCCAGACAGGTCGACCCTGAGCCGTGCCTTTTATCCAATCCCCTCCGTCGTACCATCCGAATTTGGCTTCTTCCAATGTTCCTTTTCCCCAAGCAGAACTAAACATCGGAGATAATTCGAGTTCCGGGTCCCAGAAATATATCGGAACCTCTTTGAATACAACCTTGGATTGGTAGGAATCGAGAAGCCAGCTGTCCGGTGTACTTTTTAAATCTATTGTAACAACGATATTCCACAGCTGGATGCATGGCGACTGAATAAATTCTCCCGCAAGAATAGTGTCGGCGAGCTCATTATAGCCCAGTAACTGAGCTTGAGCTGCAATCTCGCCTCGTGTCCGCATGATGTTTTCAGATCTTTGGATTTCATCCTCGATAATTCCATGGACAAGCAGTTCTTCCCCTTCTCCCCGTTGGAGCTTTTCCCACAGCGTAGATTCCATGACGGCGTCTACATCTTCAGCAATGAGGGCCCGGAAGGTTATTTTTATCCACTCCATGAGAGAATCCGCAAGAGCTTCCTGCCCAAGCATGAAAGCATTGGCTGCACATTTTCCGGCACGAAACCAGTCTTCGAGGGTTGCATCGCATGGGTCTATGGCCAAAATCTCGGTGGCTTTTTTTTTGTTCGCTTTTTTTAATTCTTCCACCTGCTGGTCAATGAGTTCCTGCTGTTGGTTGAGAACCTTTGCAGAGTGGAGATTGGTTAAAGAAAGACAGACGGCCATAAATAAAAATATT
>JAZFSR010000284.1:0-6419 GCA_036446295.1 Candidatus Aminicenantaceae bacterium | reverse complement strand
TCCAACCTGTGGCCCAACGGTTTCTCTGCGTTTGACCGATAAACTTCCCAGGTATGTCTTCTCTTTCAAGAATTCTATGGCCTCCGGACCTATGTCTTCAACGGGAAGCTGATCGAAATTTTCAAATATGCCTTTCTGTTTGTCGTCTTTTTTTGTATCAAAGATATAATTAGCGATGTTGTTTGCTTCATCGGGGAATGAGGGTTCTAGGAGACGGATGATTTCGCTGATATCATTGTTATTCAGATCTTTTAATCCGTTTTGTTCGGCTTGTCTATCCTGGTCGGATATGAGAAGTTCTACGATTTTTGCAGCCATAATTGTATGAGTTTCCAGTTCCTCTTCGGCCACTTCTTCGGGCAACATGGCTCTGATAATGTATTCTCTCTCCCCTTTTTCCACTTCCTGAATCTTTATGCTTTCCAGTTCGGGCACGGTGAGAGACTGCCTCAGATCAGAAATGGATATGGGAGCTATGAATCTGATTTGGACTAATGCACCTCCGGCAAAGTCAATGCCTGGAGTGATTTTTTTCCCGACCGTCATATTTAATATTCCGGCAATAATAAAAATCCCGGAAAGGCCGAACGCAAACAGCTTGTACTTCATGAATGAAAAATTGGGCTTCTTGAATATTTGCATTGTTAGATACTCAGTTTCTCTCGTTTTTTTCCGTGTGTGATGAAGATATCAAATATCAGCCTTGAGACAAAAAGAGATGTGAACATGGATGCAGAGATTCCAATGATCAGAGTTACGGCAAATCCCTTAAGAGGGCCTGTGCCGAATTGGAAAAGAAAGATGGCGGCGATAATAGTTGTAATATTGGCATCCAGGATTGTTCGGAAGGCCCGGGAAAATCCGGATGAAATGGAACTTTTTATGCTTTTTCCCTGTGACAGCTCTTCCCTTATCCTTTCAAATATGAGGACATTGGCGTCTACAGACATCCCGATGGTAAGGATAATACCGGCGATACCGGGTAGGGTCAGGCTGGCTTTAAAATAGGCCAGAGCGCCCATCAAGATGAGAATATTTATGATTAATGCGGCTATGGCGTTAAATCCTGAAATTTTGTAGTAAAATCCCATGAAGACCAGGATCATGAGAAGGGCTGCTATAATGGCAAAAAATCCTTTCCTTATGGAATCCATACCCAGTGAGGGACCGATGATGCGCTGTTCTAGGATATTTATGGTTGCCGGCATAGCCCCGGCTCGAAGAACTATAGACAGGTCATCAGCTTCTTCCCTGGTGTACCGTCCGCTTATTCTTCCTTCTCCTGTGGGTATAGGTTCTTCGATAACAGGAGCGGATTGAACGATGTCGTCGAGTACAATAGCCAGCTGTCTTCCGACATTGTCTTGAGTGGTCTTGTGGAATCTTTTGCTTCCATCCGGACTGAGAGTAAACATAACGACGGGATTGTTATAGTCGTCTGTTGACGTTCGGGCCATTCTTAAATCTTTTCCGGTGACTTCAGTGACACGGTTGAGAAGGTAGTAACTTGCTGCAGCATTTTCAGGATCACCTTCGAGGATCATCATATCAGCCGGGACTTCTCCTCCGTATTCCGTTAGAAGGGTTTCGACATCGTCAGCCGAAGCGTTGACCAGTTTCCATTCTAAATAGGCCGTTTTCTTGATGATGTCAATGATTCTTTCTGAATTCTCCACCCCTGGAAGCTCGACAATTATACGGTCTCCAGTGAAACCTCCCTGGCGTTGAATGGTCGGTTCTGTTAATCCGAGTAAATCAACTCTGTTCCTGATGGTTTCTTCAGATTGTTTGACAGCCAGATCCCGAAGATAGAGAATGAGATTTTGTTTCATAGTGAGTGTGGCATCGCTGCCCGAAATGGAGATATCCCAGTCTCTTCCCACTGAATCATCAATTAAATCTCTAATGGCTCTTTCCTTGCCAGGCTCGAACTGCTGAATCGTGAATCTCCCGATGTTGTTTTCATCCTTGGAAATGACCTCATATGTTATGAGTTCTTTGTTCATTTCGTCCTGGAGTCGAAGAATGACCTGGTCTGTTTCACGATTGAGAGCATCATCCGTCATGATTTGAAGGACCAGATGCACCCCTCCGCTTAAATCTAGGCCCAGCTGGATTTTCTTGTCAGGCGGAAAGGAGAGGACAATGCTGAGAGAGATGACGGCAAGGACAAGTATAACTTTCCAGCGTAAATTTTTTTTCATTTAGATATTTCGCCTAAATAAGTCTCTCTATATATGCGATGGATATAGAGAATTTGTTTACTTTATTTTTTTTCTTTTTTGTCTCCCAGGATTACAGAGATGGCATTTCTTGTGACATCGATTTTGACATTTGCCGAGATTTTCAGTTCAATCCGGTCTTCCTTGGTTCCCATGACTGTCCCATAGATCCCGCCTGTGGTGACGACCTTATTTCCTGGTTTGAGGGCCTCAACCATATCCTGATGTTTTTTCTGTTTCTTTCTAGAGGGAAGGATGATCAAGACATAAAAAATTACAAAGACGAGAATAAACGGAACCAATGCCGTGAGCATGCTTCCTTGGGGACGTGCACCAGAAGCGGCCTGCTGCATAAATGTTGCAAAACTTGCTAATAGCATTTTACTATTTCCTCTCTCCTATTTTTAAAATAGTTCTTTTGAAATCCGAGTACGATTTTGATTGGATAGCTTGCCTAATTTTTTTGAAGATGTCAAGATAAAAATGCAGATTGTGGATGGTGTTTAAAGTGGCCGAACTCATTTCCTTTCTCTCAAAAAGATGGCGCAAATAGGCCCTCGAAAAGTTCAAGCAGGTGTAGCAGGAACAGTTTTCATCAATGGGTTTTTTGTCGTTGGCATATTTTTGATTCTTGATAATCAGCCTTCCGCTGCTGGTAAACAGTGTTCCATTTCTTGCATTTCTCGTAGGGAGAACACAGTCAAAAAGGTCGATGCCCCTATCGACGGCTTCAAGAATGTCTTGGATGTATCCTATACCCATCAAATAGCGCGGCTTATCAAAAGGAAGAAGAGAACAGGATTTTTCTACTATTTCCAGAAACTGAGACTTTGGTTCTCCAATGCCCAACCCTCCTAAGGCATAACCGTCGAAGTCGATTTCGAGAAGATCTTCGATGCTTTTTTGCCGCAAATCCCAGTGGATGCTGCCCTGACAGATTCCCCAGAGACGCTGATTGTGAGTATTTTCGAGAAAATATTTTCGTGAGCGTATGGCCCATCGTGTGGTCAGCTCTACGGACTCCTTTATCCGGTCCGGGGAGGAAGGGTAGGGTGGAAAATTGTCCAAGGGCATCATGATGTCTGTCCCGAGATTTTTCTGTATCTCGATGACATTCTCAGGAGAAACAAATGATTTTGTTCCATCGAGATGTGAAGAAAATTCCACCCCTTCTTCTTTAACTTTGACGAGATTCGAGAGGCTGTATATCTGATAGCCTCCACTATCTGATAGAATAGGCCTATCCCATGATATAAAAGTATGAATGCCGCCCGACTGACGAATCGTTTCAGTCCCGGGTCTGAGAAAAAGGTGGTAGGCATTGACAAGGATGAGTTGGGCGCCTAAGTTCACGACTTGACTGTGAGTGAGTGATTTTACGGAACCTTGACTGGCTACAGGTGCAAAGGCCGGCGTTTCAATGAGCCCGTGCTGTGTATGGATGATTCCTGTCCGTGCGGACGACGTGTTGTCCTGGGATGTTATGCTGAAGTTTATATTGTTTTTGTTCACGGTGTTCATTTCGCAAATCGAAATTGTATGATGTCGCCATCTTGAATGGAGTAATGCTTCCCTTCCAGCCGGACGGCCGCATGTTCTTTTGAAGCCTGCATGGAACCATGCTTGAGAAGTTCATTCCAGGGTATCACTTCAGCCCTGATAAAACCCCTTTCTATATCGGAATGGATCGCACCCGCTGCCTGAACGGCGGGAGTGTTTTTTTTAATTGTCCAGGCTTTGATTTCTGACTTTCCGATAGTAAAAAAAGTGATCACTTGAAGGAGATCATAAGAAGTTTTGAGAAACTTTTGTGCGCTGAGTTCGGTCAGCCCGTATTCCTTGAGGAAGATCTCTTTTTCATCGCCACTCAATTCCGCAATTTCTTTCTCAATGCTGCCGCAGTAAGCCAGCACAACAGTTCCCTTTTTGGAAGAAACGTAGATGGATTCAGGATGATCTACAGCTGCCAAATTGTCTTCATCGACATTGATCATGTGGCAAAGCGGTTTTTGTGTCAGGAATGCAAAACCTCTGAGGAGTTTTTCTTCTGATATGGATACATCAGCTTCGCGAACTGCCGTTCCATCTTCGACTAGAGATTGCAGGTGCCGGAGGAGTTCGAGTTCTTTTTCTCCCTCTGGATTTTTTGACCTTTTCAGCTCTTTTTCCAAAGAACTGATCCGGGATTCGATAGACATTAAATCCGCCAGAAGAAGTTCTTCTTCCATGGCCGAAATGTCTCTTTTTATATCTACACTTCCCCGGGGATGTGGGATTTGAGGATCGTTGTATCCACGTACGACATGGGTGAGTCCATCTGCTTTCCGAAGATAATTGAGATAGGCTTCATTTTTTATATCTCCAAAGGAGATGGCGGCCAGGTCGACATAGTCGACGGCTGCCGGTTTTTTCTCCTTGTCCTGATAAAGCTCCCAGATTTTATCCAGACGGTCATCAGGAATCGAGCAGGTCCTTGAATTCGTTTCTTTTTTTCGTGTGCCGTATGCATGGACTTCAATATTTGCCCCTGTCAAGAGGTTAAATAGTGTAGTTTTTCCGGATTTTGGATATCCAAACAGAGTGAAATTCATGCCCTTAGCATAATTCTCAAATCCAAAAACGTCAAACAAGAGACGAAGATAATTCTATTGCCGAAAGGAATGATTTCGGCTATAGTAGATGTTTCATTCGAGAATTGAGATGCAAAAAGAAAAGAAAAAACGCGAAAAAAGTGTATTCAGAGAATATTTTGAACTCATCGCTGAAACAGCCATCTTCGTGTTTTTTGTGATGACTTTTATCGTCCAGGCCTTCCAGATACCAACGGGATCAATGGAGTCTACTCTCTTAATCGGCGATTTTTTGCTGGTGAATAAGCTAGCCTATACCCAACCAAAATATGGATTTGAGAAACTCATACTCCCTCAAAGAGATATCCAGAGAGGAGATGTCATTGTCTTTAAATATCCTAAGGAACTGGATAAGGATTTTGTCAAACGTGTCGTTGCGCTTGAAGGGGAAAAGATCGAGATCAAAGATAAACAGGTCTTTATAGATGACAAACCGATCACGGAGGACTACAAAGTCCACAGTGATGAACGAGTCTACACGCGCAGCGAGTATTATCGATATGATGATTTAATTAGAGATAATTTCGGCCCCCAAATTGTTCCTCCGGGTCATGTCTTTGCGATGGGAGACAATCGGGACAACAGCAGTGACAGTCGTTACTGGGGTTTTTTGCCTCTCAATTATATAAAAGGTAGGCCCTGGGTTATCTATTTTTCCTATCGGGCTGAAAATGGCGCTTACCTAAAAACAAGCGTGAAAGAAAGATTGAAAAAATTTGTGAACTTTATTCCGAAGGCAAGGTGGAAAAGAGTCTTTAGAATAGTTAAATAATAATCACAGAAAATTTTATTTTTTCTTGGGGGGGGGATTAATATCATAGTCTTCATAGGACGAAATATAAAGAACCGGATTTTTATACTCGTCTAAGAAAATGGAGCTGTTGACAATCCCATCCATATCCTTTCCCACAGGCAAACCTAAATAATTGAGCAGGGTAGGTACGATATCGACCAGCTTCATCCCCGAGATGTTTTTTCCCTTGTTGATTTCCTGCCCATAGAAAAAAACAACACCTTCAGGGGCTCTTTCGTGATAGGCAGAGATTTCAGCATTGCCCAGCATCCACTCAACAAATCTTTTCCAAAGGGGAAGCGGTTCAGTTCCATGGGGTGAGTAGACGACGAGAAGTTCTTCCCCCATTTTTAGAGAAGTTAAATACTTGCTGATGATCTGATCGTAAAATTGGTAATAGCGCTCGATGACAGTGCTGTATTTATCGATATCATCCTGGTTCATGATGCCAAAAAGTTCGGGAAAGCTGTACTTATAAAAATAGGATTCGGCGATGTTCAGGCCCTTGAGGAAAAAATAGAGCATCTGAGGTTGCTGCTGGTTTTTCAGCTCTGTAACGGATTCTTCATATTCTACATCTGTGTAGAGCGCGGTCCTAACCTTTTGGAAAATTTCATCTGTTTCAAATTCGAGGTCCTCAAATAAATGGTTAAAAGTGGTTTCGGCTTTTTGATTAGGTTCCAGGATTTCAAGATTGTACGGCCAATCTCTTTTCACGAATGTCGTCTCATTATCTTCGAAAATTTTCCAAATATCTTTAGTATGGATTTGCGG
>JAZFSR010000283.1:0-7074 GCA_036446295.1 Candidatus Aminicenantaceae bacterium | reverse complement strand
CCGACATCGATGAAAGTGACTTTCAAGTTCTTTGATGTGGAGGGAAAAGGGTAGGTGATGAGAACGGCCAAAAAAACAAGAAATCCGGCAAAGGCCATCCTATTAACTTTCTTCTTTTTCCATGGGAGAAGCAGGATAAAGAGGAAGAGAAAGTATCCGACAATTGTAGCTGTATGAGGAGTGGGAATGCGGAATGATAAAAAGGAAAAACTATCGAAAATGTGGGAGATGGAAAGGAGTAAATTGATGAGAAAATTCACAGCCTGAACAAGATAATTAGCAATGACCGGCGATATAAACGAGAAGAAAAGAAACAGATATCCACTTATCATTATGAGTGCAACAAGGGGAAGAGCCGCAAAATTTAGAAAGAGAGAAGAAAATGTAATTCTGTTAAAAGTTTTGGCCATTATGGGGAGAACGCCTATTTGGGATGCTGCGGAGAGAGCAAAAATTTCGCTGATTCTCAGCGGCCACTTTGGCAGATATTTGATGAATTTTGGATAAAAGATAACGATGGACAGTGTTGCCGCATATGTCAATTGAAATCCGGCATTAAAAAGACTGAAAGGATTGAGGCAGAGAAGGGCGAAGGCACTGATGGAGATGGTATTAAAAAGAGTTGTTTCTTTCCAGATGAGTTTCCCTAACAGAAAAATAAGCGTCATGGTGGTTGCCCTTAGGATGGATGGCCTTCCTTCCACAAGAAACGCATACACAATAAGGATAAACATGAGCATGATGTAGGAGGAACGAGTGGGTATTCTCAAGAGACGAAAGAAGAAAAAAAGGATGAAGGAAATTATGGCAATATGTGCTCCTGAAATCGCAAAAAGATGGAATATGCCTGCATCCTGGAGGGCCCTGGACATAGAATCGTCCATCCTCCCCCTGTCACCCAGGAGCAGGGCCTCAAGCACAGCGCCTTGCGGGGAAACTGTCAGGGAATTGTCGCCGGCGGGAAAGAATTTTTCGATATTCCTTATAAGGCTGTATTTGAACTTAGCAATTTGTCTGATCGGAGAAAGAGTGGAGCCGGAAGAAATCTTTTTAATAAGGAGAGGACTTTTGGAATAGGCGCGGTTGTGAATTTTTCTATTTTTCTGAAGCCTTTCAAGAAAGCCAGGATTAAAATTCTGGTAGCCCCTCGAAGAACTGATCTGTGCCGATACTTTTATTTTGTCTCGGACAAGAAGATGAAGAGGATTAGAAGGTTGATCGGGGCGAGCCACCGTTACCTGAAGGCGGCCTTGAATCGCGAGCTCCTGTTTTTGATGGAAAATTTTTTCTACGTTTAAAAACAGCGTATCGCTGTCTTTGCCTTGAGATGGGGATCTGTAGAGTGTTCCATAGAAATCCACATATCCGGAGACTTGAAGTTGATGGAGACTGTTATTTTCATAATTCCTATCCGTGAGCCGGTAGAGACTGAAACCGAATAGAAAAGTTGTCAGGAGAATAAGGTAAAATGCAAACTTGTATTTTCGGAAAATGAAAGCGAGCCATGCGAACGTCAGTGAGAGAAGAAGCAAAAATAAAAGGAGTGGGAGGGGCAGCAGGACTAAAGATGAAAACAAAATCCCTACCGCTAAAAACAGGGATAAAAAAAGAAAAGGGTATGTCATTACGTTTTGATCAATGGGGAGAATTATCTATCTGCTGCTGGTGATCGAGAAAGTCAAGAATGAGATGAGAAAGGATTTTAATCCCTAAAGGAATGCTCCTTTCATCGGGATTAAAAGAAGGATTGTGAAGAGGTGCTGGATTATTGTCCTGAGGGTCTTTAACTCCGAGCATAAAATAAAAACCTGGAACTTTTTGGCAGAAATATGAGAAATCTTCTGCGACCATCTGCGGCTTTATGCTCTCAATATTGGGTTGGCCCACGACACGGAGAAGGGTGGGCGACATGTTTTTTGCCAATTCGGGATGGTTGTAAAGGGATGGCGGTCCTCGATTGTAGTCAACGGTAAAATCTGCACCAAATGATTCGGCTATACCCTTGACAACATTTTTAATGCTTTGTTCAATTCTATTTCTGTTGATGTTATTGAGAGTCCGTACAGTTCCCTCCATGATGGTTTCTTCAGCAATGATATTTGAGCGGGTACCGCCGGTAATTTTCCCTACAGTGATCACTGCCGGGTCGATAGGATCATTGGTGCGGCTAATGATGCTTTGAAGGCCTTGGATGATTTGGGCAGCAATGACAATCGCATCAATTCCCTCTTGTGGCCGTGCGCCATGTGCACTTTTTCCTTTGATGGTGATTTTGAAAAAATCAGAGCTGGCCATCACAAAACCCTCAGAAAAGGCGATTTTGCCTATATTGATTGGCCAGACATGAAGACCAAAAATAGCTCCGACCTCAGGATTTTCAAGGGCCCCTTCTTTGATCATGAGTTGAGCGCCTCCTTCTTCTCCACTGGGGGCGCCTTCTTCAGCCGGTTGAAAGATGAATTTGACATTGCCTTTGATCATGTCCCTGAGATCAGAAAGTATCATCGCTGTTCCCAGCACAATGGCTGTGTGGATGTCATGTCCACATGCGTGCATGACACCAGGATTCAACGATGCGTATGTCAGTCCGGTTTTTTCCTGGACAGGCAGCGCATCCATGTCTGCTCTGATGGCCACAGTTTGTCCTGGTTGTCCCCCCCTTAGCAGGGCGACTACACCGGTTTTTGCCACTCCCGTGCGGATTTCAAAGCCCATGGACAACAGTTTGGATGCTATGAGTTTGGCCGTTTCATATTCGCGGTTGCTCAATTCAGGATTCATGTGGATAAAACGGCGCGTGTTGATGATTTCTTGGTAGTGATCCTTGATGGATTTTTCAATACGGAAAGCCGTTTTGCTGTCGATGGCAAAACTGGAACTGAAAAAAAGAAGGCTGAAAATAATAAACAGCAGAGGTGCCTTAACCCAGGACATCAAACGCATGGAAGTATCTTAAAACCGCTCCCATATAATGTCAACTAATGGAGTCGGACGGAACCCTTAATTAAAGGGACATCATACTTAATTCGGAATTAAAGGGACATCATACTTAATTCTCACGAATTAAGTATGATGTCCCTTTAATTCAATTCCTTAATTCCAGGTGAAAAAGATTAAATGGTGGGATGTTCCCGGTAGGTGCCGTAGATTTTTTCGAGGACGGAAGAAATTTCACCGAGTGTAGCTCTGGCTTTGACGGCCTCAATCATGGGGGGAAGGATGTTCTGACTATTTTCCACTGCCTTTTCGAGTGAGAGGAGTTTTTGTTTGACTTCTTTTTCAGACCTTTTGGCTTTGAGATCCAGGATTTTCTTAATCTGGGTTTTTTCTACTCTCTCGGGGACCGTGTCAACCGTGAAACTGATTTTTTCATTTTCCCGGACAAATTCATTGAGACCAACGATGATTTGTTCTTTACTCTCCAGTCGTTTTTGATAGTCATAGGCACTGTTTTGGATTTCCTTTTGGATATACCCACTTTCAATAGCTTGGAGGACTCCCCCCATATTTTCAATCGTCTTGAGGTAAGTGTTGACTTTGTCCTCGATTTGATCTGTAAGGGATTCCAAAAAATAGGAACCGCCCAGTGGATCAACCGTATCGGCCACGCCGCTTTCAAAAGCGAGAATCTGTTGAGTACGGAGTGCGATCCGAACAGACTCTTGACTGGGAAGTGCCAAGGCTTCATCGCGTGAATTTGTGTGGAGAGATTGAGTTCCCCCCAACACAGCTGCCAAGGCCTGCAGCGTGACCCTGATTACGTTGTTCTCAGGCTCTTGTGCGACAAGGGAGACACCACTTGTCTGGGTGTGAAATCTAAATTTCCAGGAGAGAGGGTTTTTGGCCTTGAATATTTTTTTTGTAATTCGTGCCCAGATTCTCCTGGCTGCCCGAAATTTAGCGATTTCTTCCAAGACATTGTTATGGGAAGCAAGGAAAAATGACAGGCGCGGAGCAAAACTATCCACGGTCAATCCGGCAGCCAAAGCGGCTTTGATGTAAGCCACGGCATTCGCCATCGTAAAAGCTATTTCTTGAACAGCCGTTGCACCTGCTTCGCGAATATGGTAGCCGCTGATACTCATCGTGTTCCATAGAGGTACATTGTCTTGGCAAAAGCTGAGAGTGTCGGTGATGATCTTCATCGATTCTCGAGGAGGATAGATATATGTCCCTCTGGCTACGTATTCTTTGAGGATATCGTTTTGTATCGTTCCTTTAAGTTTGTTCCATGTAATTTTTCTCTGATCCGCCAAAGCCAGATACATCGCCAGAATGATGGATGCTGTGGAATTGATGGTCATGGAGACGCTGACTTTGTCCAGAGGGATACCAAGAAACAGGTTGGACATGTCGTCGATGGAATCGATAGCCACACCCACCTTGCCCACCTCTCCTTGAGACAAAGGATGGTCAGAATCGAGGCCCAATTGTGTGGGCAGGTCAAAGGCGATACTCAAGCCGGTTTGTCCCTGTTCCATCAGATAGCGGTATCTTTTATTCGACTCTTCAGCTGTTCCGAAACCCGCATACTGACGCATGGTCCAGAGCCGATGGCGGTACATGTCCGGATAGACACCCCTGGTAAAAGGAAAACTTCCCGGCTCGCCAAGATCTACAGAGGGATCAAAATTTTCGAGATCATTCTCCGTGTAAATGTTTTTTACTTCGATCCGGGAAGACGTGAGAAACTTCGCTTTTCTATATTTGCCGGAGGCCATGTCTGTTATTTCCTCCCTCAAAATAACTATGTAGATAAATACTGTGAATAAACCGTGCTGCCGACAAACACTCCCCTGTGTCCCAGTTCTTCCTCGATTTCTAGGAGTCTGTTGTATTTGGCAACACGCTCGCTTCGGCTGAGGGAACCTGTTTTGATCTGACAAGCATCGAGAGCCACACTTAAGTCGGCGATAAAAGTGTCTTCTGTTTCTCCGGAACGGTGGGAGATAACTGTGGTGTATCCTTTTTCTTGGGCCAGTTTAACGGTAGCGATCGTTTCCGTGAGGGTTCCGATCTGATTGAGCTTGATGAGGATGGAATTGGCGATATTTCTGTTTATTCCTTCTTGAAAGCGTTCTATATTTGTGACAAAAATATCGTCGCCTACGAGCTGGATTTTATGACCTAGGGTTTCACTGAGGGCTTTCCAGCCTTCCCAATCATCTTCCGCAAAACCGTCTTCGATGGAGATAATCGGATAATTCTTCACCAAAGCCTGGTAAAATTCCAGCATTTGGCCGGTGTCTTTTCTGGAACCATCGGATTTTTTAAAGACATAACAGTTGTCTTCGAAAAATTCAGACGCCGCGACATCCAGAGCCAGCCAGATGTCTTTTCCCGGAGAATAGCCGGTCTTATGGATACTTTCCAGAATGAGATCCAGGGCTTCCTCGTTGGATTTAAGGTTGGGGGCAAATCCCCCTTCATCACCGACAGCGGTGCTGTAGCCATTCTGTTTGAGGATTTTCTTAAGGTTATGAAAGACTTCGGCGGCCGCTCTTATGGCTTCTGAAAAACAGGGACTTCCCGATGGCACAATCATAAATTCCTGGATGTCGACGTTATTGTCGGCATGGGAACCTCCATTGAGAATATTTATGAGAGGGACGGGAAGGCGGTATTTATCTTTTTTTCCAAGATAGTCAAAAAGGGGCAGTCCCAGTGTTTTAGCTGAGGCTTGAGCCACGGCCATGGATACGGAAAGAATGGCATTGGCTCCGAGATTACTTTTAGTTGCCGTTCCATCCAGTCGGAGGAGGAGGTTGTCGATTTCTTCTTGTTGGGTGGAATCCATTCCAATAATCTGAGGAGAAATAATGTTTTTGACATTGGCTACAGCTTTTAGGACACCCTTTCCAAAGTAGCGGCTTGGGTCACCATCTCGAAGCTCTAGGGCTTCGTGTGTTCCGGTAGATGCGCCGGAGGGAACTGATGCAACACCCGAAATTCCGGATTGCAGGGTGACGGTCGTTTTAATGGTTGGATTGCCTCTCGAATCGAGAATTTCTCTTGCATGAACGGCTTGAATCTTTACCTTTGACATTTTTGTCTCTCTGTGTTCGCAGAATCGGATTTATAAAAATATAGCTGTATGTTTGAAACGGATTATCTGTTCCTAGGTTAGCGAAATTCTGTTTTTAGGTCTTTTCTGCCTCTTTTTTTTCCGAGGATGCCGGTTCTTCCTTTGAAAGCTCTTCTTTCTTTTTTTCTACAAAATCTTTAAGTGCGTCGATGCCTTCGTAGGTTTTTTCTTTGGCCACTTTAAATCCTTTTTCTGTTTCGTGGGTAATTTTTTCGTACCCCTCTTTGGCTTTAATCCCGGCTTTTTCCGCTTCCTCTTTGATTTTCTTGCGCGTCTCTTCACCGCTTGATGGAGCAAAAAGGACACCTAAGATAAAACCGGTTGCCGTTCCCAAGAGGAAAGAGAGGGTGACTTCAAGAGAGCTCGAGCCATTACTTGACATGTTAATTCTCCTTACGTTTTTTCCATTGCCGCCAGCCAAGGCGTAAAATTGGTAAAACAATTGGCCAGTATTTTGACGAGGGTGTTATCATTTTCGAAGCCAAAAACTTGGTGATTTCCGATAATTGGATAACGGATTTTTTTGCGGTTTGAATGGTTTCATCGACATCATCAATTTTGTCCATGACTTTTTGGCTGGTCTGATCTAGGCTCTTGACAAGTGACTGTATTTCCACGAGAGTCTTTTCTCCCTCTTTTGCTGTTCTTCGGAGCTGAAGAAAAAGAATGATAAGGAAACTCGCGGCGATAACAACGGCAATGGTTATCACTAAAAATAAAAATTGGTCTAGTGTAAGTTCCATACTCGATTATAAATAAAACAAATAGGACGTTTTGTCAATTCAGCAGAGCAATATGCGTGCATCTATTGGAGGTTAGTGGATTTATTTCCACAAAATTTTACTTAAGTTTTGGACATGGTGTTTTCCCCCTATTTTTTCCAGGAGAGACAGAAAAAAGGATTCTTCTTGATTTTGTACAGCCGTTTCCCAATTTTTCAGAGATTGATCAGGGATAAACAGATGATCTTTTTTTAGGAGCCGATTAAT
>JAZFSR010000282.1:0-9810 GCA_036446295.1 Candidatus Aminicenantaceae bacterium | reverse complement strand
AGAATACTAACATGATTTTAGACATTTTAGAAGGGATGAGATAAAATGGCGGCATGGCAGCTGTGAATGAGAATTTTTACGCAAAGTTCTCGGAATCGGTCGGAAAATCTCTGCAAAAAGATGTCTCTCTTCGAGAATTTTCGCATTTCAGTATTGGAGGGCCGGCCGATTATTTCTTCGAAGCGCTGACCGCATCGGAGCTTTCTACAGCCATCTGTACGGCCCGAGATTATCAGATACCTTTTTATGTCATTGGCGGCGGTTATAACATATTGTTTGCGGATGCGGGATACCGTGGACTCATCTTAAAGTGTTCTGTCCGGGGAATAAAAAAACTTGAAGATTCTGAAATAGAAGTCTATTCAGGAACACCTCTTCATGAAGTTCTTCACTTCTGCACAGAAAACGGTCAAAGAGGCCTGGAGTTTATGGCCGGCATCCCCGGCACCGTTGGCGGAGCGGTCTTTGGCAACGCAGGCGCCTTTGAGCAGAATATTGGAGCCTGTTTGCACAGGGCAACCATTCTGGACCCGGAGAACAATACGGTCACAGTGGACAATACCTATTTCACGTTTAGCTACAGGCACAGCGGACTTAAGGAGAAACACGATGTTCTCTTAAAGGCTTCTTTTGCCGTCAACCCGGCGAATAAAGAAGAACTCGCAAAAAAAATCCAGGATATTCTGGAAAAAAGGAAAGCCAATCATCCTCCCTGGGATACGGCCTGCGGGGGAAGTTATTTTAAAAATCCCATTCTTCCGGATGGAAGCAAGATACCTGCGGCCAAACTTCTCGATAAGGTTGGAGCCAAGGGGCAAAGAGTTGGCGGTGCCTCCGTTTATAAACTTCATGCCAATTTTATTATTAATACGGAAAATGCGTCAGCAGAGGATGTTCGGGATTTAGCTGCTGAGCTCAAACGGCGTGTCCAGGAGGAATTCGGGATAACGCTGGAAGAGGAAGTTATCTATCTTCAAGAATTCGGCACAACTCTTTAATTTTCCGGGTTGTTAATGTCTTTTCCTCTTTAACCATTTCAAGCGCTCTGAGTGCCAACTGTCTGTAAACGGCTTCTACACCGGGAAAATTTTTGAGGGCGCCGAGGTGTGCTTTGACGGTTTGTCCATCTCCCCTGATGACCGGGCCGGTCAGTGCGGACCGGACACTGTTCTCCTCCTTGATATTTTTTAAGGTGCCGTCCAGCAGAGGACGCAGAATTTGAACGGCCTTCTCTTCACTTAGGCCGGAAGTTTTTAGGAGGGCGACAGCCGAATCAAGAAGGACCACAAAAAAATTAGATGTAATGCTGAAGGCGGCATGGAAGATTGGTTTATCTTCAGGCCGGATCTGTATTGAACGGCCGCCAAGATCACGGACAATTTTCCGGCCTATGGTGACGGCTTGTTCCTCTCCTTCCAGGCCAAAATAGGTGTTTTGGAAGATGCCGGATGACGCATGTTTATTTGAGAAAGATTGTATTGGATGGAAGGATGCTGTCGAGGCCCCTTTTGCCCTCAGGGGTTTAAGAACCTCTGATGGAATGAGTCCGCTGCAGTGAAACACGGTTTTTTTCTGCCAGAAAATGTCGGAGGAGTCCAGCTCTTGTACAACGTTCGTAATCCTGTCATCAGGAACTGAGATAAATAGGATCTCTCCATTTTGGGCCGTGTGAATGTTGTCTATAGAAGGTTCACCCCGTCCGATTATGCGGCGGCTTTCCTCTGCTTCCGGGAGTGTGGCGCAGGACAGAGATCTGATGGTGTAGCCGGCCTCAGACAGGGCTTTTCCTAGAGTTGTGCCGACCTTTCCTGCACCGATGAGTGAAAAGCTTTTCATTTTTTTTTCTTAAAAATATCCATCCAGTTGTGGACTTCAAGGGGAGAGGGGAATGTGACATGTTTTTCGTTAGCCTTGAGTTTTTTGTGTTCTTTTAATGTCGCTTTAAGCAGTTTGTTGAAGTCTTTGCAGTCCATCTTTTTTGCGCCATTCAGCTTGGCAAAATCCTTGACCTCTCTGTCGGAGCTGACCACGAAGAACTGCCGTCGATCCGTCTGTTTCAAGATGACGTTCATGATGACGGCGTCGGCATTCTCGCCGATTTCGGGATAGAGCACAGAGAACTTATCTTGCGGGAAGGGGCTGTCTGTGATGTTTGGATCAGGGGGGCCGTCGAATACGAGATAGATCTTTGTGTTTTTGATCTCCTGGAAGGCCAGCAGTCTTCCGATCAATGCGTACCGGCTCTGCGGATTCCTGAGTTCGGACGGTGCAAGAAATCCGATGAAGTTATTTCCATCAATGAGATACGGCATTTACAAAACGTATGTCTCTCCCGGCTTGAGGATGATGACTTCGGCCATATCTCCGACTTTTTGCTTGAACTCTTCAGGATCGACTTCGACGAGAGGGAATGTCCCATAATGAATGGGGATCACTTTTTTGGTTTGAGTGAATTCGACAGCCTTCGCTGCAGACGCCGTGCCCATGGTGTACCTGTCTCCGATCGGAAGAAAGCTCAGATCGGGATGAAAAAACTCTCCGATGAGTTTCATATCATAGGTCAATCCCGTATCGCCGGCGTGATAGATATTTTTTCCATCGAGCTCGATGACGACTCCCGCCGGATCTCCCTTATCGCAGGAATGAAGAGCCTGAACCATGTGAACAATGACTCCATTGTTTTCGACTGTACCGCCGATGTTCATCCCCTCGGCTGTAAGGCCTTCGGCCTCTGCCATACCGGCAATTTCATGGATACTGAAAAGGACGGCGCCTGTTTGTTTTGCAATGGCAAAGGCATCTCCGAGATGATCCCCGTGGTCGTGAGTGACTACGACGGCATCCGCCTTTGTTATGCTGTCAGGCGATATCGAGGCTGCCGGGTTTCCGGTGAGAAAGGGATCGATGATAATTGTTTTTGAACCCTCGATTTTGACTGCGGAATGGCCGAGCCAAGTGATGTCCATGGGTTTACCTCCTTTTTTATTATCCGGGGGGCCAGGTCATCTGTCGTCCCCCAAAGAGATGGAAATGTATATGGAAAACATCTTGACCTGAGTCTTTCTCCGTGTTGAGGACTATTCTGTAGCCGCGGTCTTTGATTCCCTTTTCATCCGCGATCTCTCTGGCTTTAGTGAATATATGGCCAATCACATGTTGTTTTTCTTCCGGAAGAGCGTTGAGAGAGGCGAAGTGGTCTTTGGGGATAAATAGGATATGGACAGGGGCTTGAGGAGAAATGTCTTCAAATGCGAGAATCTCTTCGTCTTCATACACGATCCGGGCAGGGATTTCTTTTTTTATGATTTTGCAAAAAATGCAGCTGTCCATATTTCCTCAAACTCTAGTCAGTGATTCTTTCCATGTGTGCTCCCAGGGATTTGAGTTTTTCCTCAATTTTCTCGTATCCCCTCTCCAGATGCTCGGAATCGAAGATGAGAGTTTCTCCATTGGCAATGAGGCCGGCCAGCACAAGAGAGGCAGAGGCCCTGAGGTCCATGGCGATGACTTCGGCTCCCGAGAGAGGGGTGCGTCCTTTGACGATGGCCTTGTCTCCAAAGACTTCGATATTGGCCCCAAGGCGAAGCAGTTCATTGACATGGGAAAACCGTCTGTCAAAGATAGTTTCCGTGATGATGGATGTGCCCTCGGCCTGGGTCATGAGAACTGAAAATTGAGCCTGCATATCTGTGGGAAATCCCGGATAGGATGATGTAGTGATATCTTGAGGTTTGAGGTTTGGTGTGCCTTTAACCCGGAGAGAATGGCTGTTGATGGATTCTATGGAGACTCCGGAGAATTTTAATTTTTCGATGAGGGTTTCGAGGTGGTCGGGATGTGTATGGGTGAGAACGATTTCACCCTGGGTGAGTGCGCATGCAATGAGATAGGTTCCGGCTTCGATTCTATCGGGAATGATTGTGTGTGCGGCACCGCCCAGCTGGTCCACTCCTTTAATCCGGATAGTCTCCTTGCCAATCCCGTCAATTTTTGCTCCCATTTTTACGAGCAGCTCACAGAGATTGGCCACCTCGGGTTCCAGGGCACAATTTTTCAAGACGGTTTCTCCCTTTGCAAGAGAAGCGGCCATAACAAGATTTTCGACGCCGCCGACAGTCTTTTTTTCGAAAATGACCTCTGCGCCGTGGAGTGATTTGGCTTCAGCCCGAATATAGCCGTGTTCCAGAGTGATGTCCGCCCCCAATTTTTCCAGCCCGTGAATGTGAAGGTCTGTGGGGCGGGGTCCGATTGCACATCCTCCCGGAAGAGAAACAATGGCTTTTCCGTGACGAGCCAGGAGCGGCCCGAGAACCAGAATAGACGCTCTCATGGCCCGAACAAGTTCATATGAGGCTTCATCGGATTGGATTTTGGGAACCTGGATCGACAGAGAATTCTTATTGAGGTGATAATCAGCACCGAGTTCCTTGACCAGAGTGAGAATGGTGAATACGTCCTTAACGAGCGGGATGTTTTCCAGCGAGAGTTTTTCTTCAGTCAGAAGTGATGCGGCGATGGCCGGCAGAACGGCATTTTTGGCTCCACTTATCCGGATTTCACCTTTGAGCCGCAGGTTCTGGTTTCCGAGAATTCGGATCTTTTCCATTGCCTTTATTCTAGAGCATAACCCCTAAAAATTCAATTTAAATCCTAGCATCCTTTGCATCCATACTTTAGAGAGTATTGAGAGCTTGATTGAGATCGGCAATGATGTCGGCCGAATCTTCTCCCCCCACACAAAGGCGGATAAGCTGCGGCGGGATATCGGCCATCTCCCGCGCAGCTTCTCCCTGCTGCAGATGAGTGGATATTGCGGGAATGGTTGCGACGCTCTTGATCCGGCCTAGATCTGTGGCCCGAAAAATGAGCTTGAAATTGTCAAAGACTTTGCGTGCATTTTCAGGAGGGCCATCCACGCGGAAACTCATCAAGTGTCCATAGCGGTTTGCGGCCTTGCCGTTATCATCTTCTGAATCGACCAGTTTCATGTAGCCCTTTGCCATATCATGGAGAGGGAAATCCGGCAGTCCAAGATAATCGACCTGGTAGACCCGGGGATGTGTATCGAGAAATTCTGCGATTTTCTGGCAGTTCACGCTGACCAGATCCATCTTTGAACGCAGTGTGCGCATGTCATTGAGGGCATAGATGGCATTGACGGGCGATGCAGCCGGACCCGTGTCTCGATAGGGAAGGAATTTGACATATTCCGCAAAACTTTCCTTAAAGAGCGGATTTTCATTCTTGATTTTTGTGACAATCGGCTTTCGGCTGATCAGGGCACCACCGATAGCCAATCCTCCGGACGTCATGGATTTTGTCAGCGAATGAAGGACAATGTCGGCTCCATAAGTGATGGGACGCATCAGAGCCGGCGTTGCGCATGTGGCGTCGATAATAAAAGGAATTTCGAAAGAGTGAGCCAGGTCCACGAGGGCTTTAATATCGCAAAAGGACTGCTGGGGATTACTGGGGGCTTCCACGTAGACAAATCGTGTGTTGTCATCGATTTTTGCTTTCCATTCTTCGATGTTGTTGGCGTGTTCCACCCAGCGGACATCGATTCCCTGCTCTTGGGCTTTTCTTATTGAAAACAGCTGGTAGGTGCCTCCATAGATCTGGACGGAGGAGACAAAGTTAATGTTTTCCTTCCCATGGCCTTGTTTGACAAGGAAAGGATCTACGGCGGCCAGTATGGCAGACATCCCTGAAGATGTGACCAGGCAGGAGGTCTCATAATCGGTCTGGTAACCTTCGAGAAGAGCCAGCATCCATTCCAAATAATATGTTGTGGGATTGGCAATCCGCGTGTAACACCAAGTGGGGATGAGATAGGCCAGGGCCGCTTCCAGTTCATCTGCGTCATGATAGGCTTGGGCGGAGGAGAGGTAAAGAGGTTCGATCAAAGCACCCTGGTTTTGGTTAAGAGCTTCCTCGACTGAGTAGAGGCCGTGAACAGTGAGCGTGTCAAATCTATATTTTTTAGTGCGGGCTAAAATTTCCTTTCTCTGTGCGAGAAGCTTTTCTCCTTCTTTGATATATCTTAGAACTCCCGGGCTGTACAACTTGTCATCGGTCATTATTCCTCCATGAAATGATATTATAATTATAGATATTTATTTATCACATTCCTCAGTCTTTGAATACCCTCGACAACCAATTTTTTGGATGGGAAAGAAAAGTTTAGCCGCATCGTGTTGAACCGTTCATATCCCCTTGGAAAGCAGATCTCTCCGGGCACAAATGCGACTTTTTCTTTTATGGCGGCGTGGAAAAGTTCCATGGTGTTGATGTGGTCGGGGACTGTCATCCACAGAAAGAGGCCGCCCTCCGGGACTGTCCAATGGACCTCCTTCAAATCGGAAAAAATTTTATCTAAAGTCTCGAGAAAAAAATCGAGTTTTTCTGAATAAAAAATTCTGGCTTTTCTGTAATGATTGTCCAGGTCATATTCGCGAAGGAAAGCCGTACAGATGTCCTGGTTGAGCTTGGGTGTGTTGAGGATGTTTGCGCTTTTTATGAAGGAAAATTTCTTGATGACTTCCGGAGGTCCGATATTAAAACCCACTCTCAATCCCGGACTGAATATTTTAGAAAAAGTGTAAATACCTATAACATTCCCCCGATTGTTATCAAGAGAGTAAAGGGAGGGGATATCCCGGCCTCTGTACCGGAGTTCCCTATAGGGGCTGTCTTCAATGATCGGGATTTTATATTTTTCCCCCAAAGCGAGGAGTGCTTTTCTCTTTTCCAGGCTCATTGTGATGCCCGAAGGATTTTGAAAATCGGGAACAACATAGATAAACTTAGGAGTTCTTCCTTTCCGATTAAGGTCGCTTATTCCAGCGGCCATACCCTCAATGTCCGATCCGTCTTCCTGTATATCTTTGGCAAAGAATAGGGGATTTTCCATCTCGAAGGCAGCCATGGCGCCTCCAAAAGTTGGCATGTCACAGACAATTGTGTCCCCGGGTTCCAGGAACAAGCGGCCGACGAGATCCAAACCATGCTGGCCGGATGTCGTGATTATGATGTTTTCCGGAGCTATATGGACATGGTCCCTCTTTAGATAGTCGATCACGGCCAGCATCAGATCCTTTTCTCCGTGAACAGGCGAGTACTGAAGCACCTGAGCAGAGTTGTTGTCCATTATCCTCTGTAGAGTGTTCCGGACAAGCTCGACAGGGAACAGCTCTTCACTGGGCATGCCGGCTGCAAAAGAGATGATCTCCGGATCAGCCATGTACTTAAGCATATTTCCGATTCTGTACCCATCGTAGGGCCTCATGATCTTCGTAAAGAGGTGTTCCATGGATTCAGCTCTTTTTAATTTTGTAGCGGTCGTTCGTATCGAACATATCGATCACATAGACGCGTGTCAAAAACTTTGCCGAATGTTCGACGCCTTCCGGGATAAAGTACCAGTCTCCTTTCTGGTAGATTTTTGTTTCTCCGGCAATAGTGAATTCCATTTTTCCATCAAGAACGAGTCCCCATTGAGCGCAGTGCGAATGCGGGGGAATTTCTCCGATCGGCTGAAGATCAAAAAATACCACCTGTTTACCCTGGCCCTGGAGGAGCCATCCTCTGATTCCTTCGAACGGAATGTCTATTTCGGGAAGCCCTCTGATCATCTCCGGATAAGGGGTTCCATCCCATTTGTTCATGGTGTCGTTCATATTGTCCCTCCTTTTCTAGTCTAGTTTTAATATAGAGCCTTGATGAATCCACCATCTATCTGTAGGGCCGTGCCTGTAATGTATCCGGCTTGTTTTGATGCCAAAAAAGCCACGGTGGCTCCGAATTCTTCAGGATCGGCAAATCGTCCTGCAGGAATCATTTGTTCTATTTTTTTGTAGAAGTCCTGGACGGTTCCCTTTTGATTTTTTTCAAAGGCGGCTGCGAGCTCCTCAATTCTTTCCGTTTTTGTGTAGCCCGGGCAGACACAATTGACGGTCACTCCAAAGGGAGCCATCTGATTCGAGAGTGATTTAGAAAATCCCAGCACTCCGGCGCGCGCCGTGTTGGACAGCACCAGGGTGTCTATAGGCTGTTTTCCCGATATCGATGCGATGTTGATGATTCGTCCCCATAGATTGGATTTCATCGAAGGGATCACGCTGTAGCAGAGGTTAATGGTGGTCATTAGGTTGAGTTCGAGAGCATCCAGATAGTCTTCGGGAGAAAAATCGTCGATCTGGCCGGAAGGAGGCCCCCCGGCATTTGTGACCATAATATCTATCCTTCCGAACTCTGAGATGATCTCTTGGATCATGTTTTTCACTTGATCTTTTTCTGTAACATCGGTGACCCAAGCCCTCACCTCATGACCCGTCCGGGCCTGCAGTTCTTCTCGCGTTTTGAACAATCGCTCTTTACTGCGGGCACAGATGTTGACTTTTGCGCCTTCTTTGGACAATTCGAGTGCAGCGGCTTTCCCCAGGCCAAGACTCGATGCGGCCACAAATGCGACCTTGTCTTTAAGTCCAAAATCCATTATCTTCTCCTACTTTATTGGATAAAAAATTCAGTCTTTATGAGAGATGCGGGCAAATTCTGTTTTATGCCCCCTCGCCATAATCTCCTTAGCATCTTTATCACACCTCAGACATTTATGATAGATCACGTCGCCTAAAAGAGTCCCCTTTTCCCGCCGTTCTTCATCTGTGAAGAAATAGGCGTTCATAGTGTCGTAGGGGCGTGCTTCTCCATCACTTTCGTATTTGATGGTCAGGTCGCAGCCGGCATCGAGAACCTCGAAGGCGTTTTCAGTCCAATTAAAATCGGCCAAGCCCAGGTCGGGATTGATCCTCAGATGGGCGGCAAGATATATTTTAGGCAGTCCGGATTCCTCGAGCTCTCTTGTGCACCGGATGAAGTTTTCGGCAGTAGAGGCATTGCCGATATTGATCTCATAGATCGGGGTAGAGCCGTCATCCCTTAGGTATTCCTTGAAGATATTCATGAGCATCCGGAGCTGGATGGTGTTTTGTGTGGACAGCAGCATGGAAATTTTAAAGGACAGGTTAGGAATTTCTCTGGCATAGTAACACGCGGCGACAATGGTTGACCAGCTGGGATTGAGATAAAAATTCCCTCCGGTTTCTAGCGCCGCTCGTGTGACTCCGTCGAGGTATACAAGATGGTTGTTGTTGCCGACTTCGACTCCGCCGAGGTTGCCAAAAGCTGTGCCCATATTTTTGAGTATGATCTGACTTAATCCGTTTCCCAGGTCACGCCTCTCGAATGTTTCACCTGTGACTTTTTCGATCCTGGAAAATCTCTCTTCCGGCAGCGGAGTGCCCAGAAGGTTTGTAGAGCAAAATTTACTGGCGCCTAGAAGGTTTTCCGCCATTGTCAGTGTGGCAAGGAGATCTCCGCTGTAAACATAGTCATCCGTTAATCCAACGACAGAAATCATTTCTGTG
The DNA here is from genome assembly GCA_036446295.1 of Candidatus Aminicenantaceae bacterium. Lineage (GTDB taxonomy): Bacteria > Acidobacteriota > Aminicenantia > Aminicenantales > Aminicenantaceae > JAUWVG01. The sequence goes on along the minus strand of JAZFSR010000282.1, from coordinate 382 downwards.
GGGAAAAACATGGTCCCATTGTCTTTTGTCAATCGCACGGACTCTGAAGTGGGTATAGCCCCTTGAAACCCGGAGACTTGAGTTTTGCAGATCCCTTTTTTAGTCACAGAGATATTATTTTCATGGATGTAATCTTCAACTTTGGGAAAGTGTTTCACATGCTGCTCGGCAAAGTCCAGCATCTCTCCGTAGCCCAAATCCTGAGCTTTCTTTTTTCTTTGTTCATAACCCCGCATGTTCTCGATTTTTTCCTGGACGCCTTTGGCCCCTCCGTATGAATCGAGAAGAGCATCCATGGCTTTGAGGTCCCTATCCGACAGAAGTTTAAAATGCATAGTGTCCCCCGAGTTTTGTAAGTTTGGTGATATGCTTTCCCATTTTG
>JAZFSR010000281.1:0-3137 GCA_036446295.1 Candidatus Aminicenantaceae bacterium | reverse complement strand
GAGTCTATAGACTCTCTGGCCGGCCCGGCACTCGTTCGCACTACAATGAGGTTTCCCTTTTCAAATCCCAAATTTTTATTCTTCATGAACCGGAGTTGGTTGAGGATAACTCCCGTAGAGATGATAAGGCCAATGGAAATTACGAATTGTCCTACCACCAAAATGCTGCGGAATCTGGCATTGGCTGCCCCGGCTTTGAGGCTACCTTTTATTACCTTGACCGGTTGAAAGGAGGAAAGAAAAAGTGCCGGATAACTGCCTGCGGCAAGTCCGACAAAGAGTATCATCCCGATTAAACCTGGGATCAGCCACGGCATCCCGAAATAGTCAATAGACAGTTCACGTCCGGAAAGAGAGCTGAACAACGGCAGCACGAGATGGGCCAGGAGTACGGCCACAAGCATGGAAAAAAGACTGTAGATCAGCGATTCACCTAAAAACTGCCTGATCAGTTCCTTTCGCTCTGCGCCGATAACTTTCCTGATGCCGACTTCCTTTGCCCTGAGAGTCGACCTGGCTGTGGCCAGGTTCATGAAATTGATACAGGCGAGAATAAGAATAAACAGTGCAATAGCGGAAAAAATATAGATATAGGCGATATCGCTGTTTGCTCCGATTTCATTTTCCATGTGTGAATGGAGATGAATATCTTTTAATGGCTGAAGGAAAAAAATGATTTCACCGCCAATGGCTTTTAACGCTGTTCCCATATGAGTGTCGACGAGAGCGGAGAATTTATTCTCGAGCTCTTTAATATTTGTATTTTCCTGAAGAAGAACGTATGTGAATAAATTGAAGTTTAACCACACCTCCATACCCTCTCCTCTTTGTGCATAGAGTGATTCGAATGAGCAAAGTATGTCGAATGTGAAATGAGAGTTTTTCGGGACGTTTTCCATTACTCCTGTGACCGTATAGTCAAATTGATTGTCTACTTTCAAAATTTTGCCAAGGGGATCTTCTTCCCCAAAATATTTATGGGCTGTGTCCTCAGTCATGACCATCGAATAGGCCGTTTTTAAGGCATTGTTAGGATCGCCTTTAATCATCGGAAATGTGAAGACATTAAATATAGAGTTGTCCGCATAAATCACATTTTCCTCGAAATACTCTAGATCCCTGTCTTTGATGGAGACATCCCCTATGGGTTGAAATCTGACCGCATCGAGGATTTCAGGATAATCCTGCATGAGAGCCGGAGCTGCAGGAGCCGTGCTGATGGGCATGAGGATCTGATTTCCGCCGAGATCGGCATCTAATCCCAGCCGGTAGATACGGTCCGTTTTTTTGTGGTAGCGGTCATAACTGAGTTCGGTGGCGATAAACGAGATAATCAGGATGCAGCAGGCCATCCCTATGGCGAGTCCGGCAATATTGATAAAAGCGTAGACCTTGTGTTTTTTTACATTTCTCAACGCAATCTTTAGATAGTTCTTAAACATTATCTTCTCCTTTCTCTCTTTATGAAATATACGAAAATTGGATGCAAAAAGTTCTCTCCTCATGGAGAGAGTCGCATAAAAAGAGGTTTTCGGTTTGTTAATGAGGAACTATCTGCTTGGCATGCGCCCAGTTTCTCTTTGAATTTTTCTTAGGACGGGAAAAGTGATTCTGGATGGGGATTCTTAAATATCCTCTCACATGTTTGATTCTGAACGGTTTCGTCTTTGTGAGGGCGATAATATCCCCACTGGAATTCAGAACATGGGCTTCAATTCTGTATATGTATCCGGGATTTATTGTCGTGGAAAGGGGCACATCGAAGAATCGTTTCACATCGGAAGAGTCATTCCCGTTGTTTTGGGAAACTAGATTCACAGTAAAAACGTCATGGGTGTTTGATAGAGTGTATTTTTCGTTAGCCAGCGTTTTTATGCGAAGTTGTATGGATCCGGTCTCCGCTAGATCCAGAAGTTCCTGTCCCAAACGCATCCTGCAAGCTCCATCGTCGTTCCACAGGAAAGTCATGTCCTCATACCTGAGTGCAAAATTAAGATCTTTGATCTGATGCCGGATGTCGTAAGAAGACACCCATTCCGGAAAAATCTGCTGTGTCGATGATATAAATCCTACGGAATCCAGAGCTGCCAGACCACCGTGTGTGCCGTGCCTGTTTTTTTTAATTCCAGAAAACCAATTCATGAATCTACTGCTGCTGCTTTCGTACCCGTATTTTATACTCACAAGAACGGATGCAGGGTATTTTACAATGTTTCCATTAAGTGACATTTGGATGCGCTTCAAACCATCCGGGAAATTGGTTGCAAGGGAAGACTGAAATATTTCAGATTGGGGAATCCATTCATCCATGGCCAGCCCCAACCCGATTAATCCCATGGGGTCCTCTCCCTTTAAGTTTTTCATCTTAAAGGCGTCGTTATCCTTGTCGTATTCAACTTCGATGGAACCGGCTTGAGAGAGAATGAGAAAATGGCCCGTACTTTTATTATATGTTGCTGTCAGCTCTGCCCAAGGCTGTTCAGCAAGCCTGCGGGCCAGTTCAACTCTTCTGGGTTCCTGTATGAAAAATGGAGCCACCGACAGAATTCCCGATGTATGATAGATAACATCGTCTGGATTGTTAAGGCTTTTGACGGGCTTAAAACCGGCTTCTTTTAAGGTTCTGTAAATGTTTATTACCTGTCCTTTCTGTAATGTGCTGGCATGGTCAGACAGCAAGGTCACTACCAATGGCTCATTGAATTTCTTGAGATGTTCTTCTTGAATTTGGATGAGGTTAGCGTCTACGGCAAGAAGAATTTTATCAAGGCCCTCTTCGCCCTTCATGTGCGCGATAATATCGGAAATACCGATAAAGGCAAAAAACAGTCTCGGAGTATTAGAGGAAAGAACTTTTTCTCCCAAGTTTTTCATCTTTTTGTCTATTGCACTTCTACCGAAGATGTAGGCCTGGAGCTGAATTATTACATTTTCTTGAATGTAGTCAAATTTATTGGGAAAACCTTTGGATTTGAATAGATCCTTAAATCCGCCTTCCAGTCTATTCATAACGGGATCGTAGTACCTTGTCTGATATCCTTCCACTTCTCCGGCATTGAGGATAACCGACCATGCATAATTGGTAAGAGCAGGAAATGTCGATATCATATGCGAGGGTGTCTGGAAGTTTTTAAAGA
>JAZFSR010000280.1:0-7286 GCA_036446295.1 Candidatus Aminicenantaceae bacterium | reverse complement strand
AGTATGGCGTCCGATGGTGAGCTCGGCCAGCATGACTGAAAAACCGATGAGCATCACCGCCAGAATGTAGACAAAAACAAAAACAGCTCCACCGTTTTCGCCGACCACCATTGGAAATCGCCAGATGTTGCCCAGCCCTATAGCGGATCCGGTTGCGGCAAAAATAAATCCGACCTTGGAGCTCCAGCTGCCTCTTTGACTCAAATTCTGGCTCTCCATATTCTTCTCCTTAATCGAGTCCAAATCCTGTACTCTGTTCTTGTTCAGTATTTATTATCATAAACGTCAGAAATTGTAAAAGCATTCTTGGGACTTTGTAAACAAGTCGATTAGAAATCATGCGTCGACATCTTCTGCTTGAGATGAAGGCGGGACCCCTCCGCGGCGCACCTCCGTCCTCACTCCTCCGTCGTTGCGCGCAGAGATACACCGCTTCGCCCTCCCTTCATCTCCTAGAAGATAAATCGGATGGGGAGGGATGCATCCTTTCCATAGTACCTTCAGCGAGGAATGGAGACATACCTCGTAAGGGTTCCGTCCGACTCTAAAATAAATCACGGAAATGAGGAGGCTTGTAGGATTTTGGTAAGGTTGCAAATTTGGAGCCGGGCTATTAAAATCGTAGTTTAAATAACCCAGGGAGAACCAACATGCCAGCCATCGAGATAAAACCGGATATCTACTGGATCGGTATCAATGACAGGACTACTGACTTATTTGAGGGCTTGTGGCCTATTGCCACGGCCGGAGTTTCTTATAACTCTTATTTTATCGACGATGAGAAAAAAGTGATTATCGATTTGACCAAAGCCTTCAAAGGGGATGAGTATATCGCTCAAGTCGATGAGCTTACCGATATTACAAAAATAGATTATATCATCATCAATCACATGGAGCCCGACCATTCCGGACTGATGAGGACGCTGCTTCGCATCGCTCCGGATGTGACGATTTTAGGTTCTGAAAAAACCAGGGAAATGCTGAAAACATTTTATTCTATTACAGACAATGTCAAAGTTGTCAAAGATGGAGACACTCTTTCCCTGGGCCGGAGGACTCTGAAATTCATATCGACGCCGTTCATTCATTGGCCTGAGACCATCATGACATACGAAATGGACCAAAACATTTTGTTTTCATGTGATGCATTTGGCGGTTATGGAGCTTTAAGAGGGGGGATTTTTGATGACGAATGCCGGGATTTTGAGTTCTATAAAAAAGAGGCTTTGCGGTATTATGTCAATATTGTTGCCAATTTCAGCGTCCGGGTTTTATCCGCTATAGATAAATTGAAAGATATTCCAGTGGACATCATAGCTCCCTCTCATGGAATGATCTGGAGAAAAGAACCGGAGCTCATTATGGACCTCTACAAAAAATGGGCTGAGTATGCGTCGGGAAAAACAGAACCCGGCGTTACTCTTGTTTACGGCTCAATGTATGGAAATACTGAAGTCATGATGAACGCTGTGGCTCTAGGGATCTCTCAATCAGGTGTCCCTTTTGAGATTTTTGATGCCGCGCGCACCCATTCAAGCTATATACTCCCGTCCTTGTGGACAAAACAGGGCGTAATGATTGGCGCTCCAACCTATGAAGTCTCCCTTTTTCCTCCTGTGTCCGATGTGTTGAAAATGGCGGCTCATAAGCACATAAAAAATAAAAAGGCGGCCTATTTTGGCAGCTATGGATGGAGCGGGGGAGCTCTGCGAGGATTAAAAAACATTGTCGAACCTTTAAAATGGGAGCTGTTGGATGTCTTGGAATTTGTGGGCTCTCCATCTGATAGCGACATCAAAAAGGCCGAGGCCTTTGGACGAAACTTCGCGGAACAGATAAAAAAAGAATCCGTCTGACTATCTCAAACCTATATAAATTTAACAGTGAAGTAACCATCGACATTTTTTTATGAATAGTTCAGGTAGCTTTGAGAGCGGCTGAGATCAAAGCATTCCAGACTGGGGCATAGGGGGGAGCATAGGCAAAATCGAACCAGGCTAGATCGGAAATATTCAATCTGGAAAAGACGGCCACGGCGGCAGGATCGATAAATTGAGCTGCGTTGTCTGTACAGATAGTGGAGGCGCCTATTATGCTCTGCGTAACATTTTCTTTGATGATTTCCACATTTGCCTTCTCGGCTCCCGGATAATATCCAGCCTTATTTGGCCTTGTAGCAGAAAAGGCTTCCGCTTCCCATCCCTCATTTATGGCCTCATCCAAGCGCAGTCCTGTTCTCGCCATAGACAGCTCAAAAAATTTAAATATTTGTGTTCCCACAATTCCCGGGAAAGAGACCGTGCTGCCTGCCATGTTGAGACCGGAGATCCTTCCCATTTTATTGGCCGTGGATCCAAGAGGGAAATATACCTGTCTTTTGAGGATTCTGTGGAAAACCGATGCACAGTCCCCGGCTGCATACACATCTTCAGCTGAAGTTTGTCCTTTGCGATCGATAAGGATGGCCCCGTTATCCATCTTTTCGACTTTTTGTCCGCAAAATGCCGTCGCCGGCTTGATGCCTACAACAGAAAAAACAATATCGGCATTGTATTCAGCTTGAGCGGTTTTGAGGATAAAATGACCATTATTATTGCGGACGGATTTGACGGCAGTGCCCCCAAAAAACGAAACGCCTTTATCTTCCATCTTTTCGATCACGGCATTTTGAATGGGGACAGGCCAGTCTGCGGCTGGAGTTTCACGGACATCAAAAAGGAGCACGTCTATCTTAAGCTTGTTCATGGCCTCTGCAATTTCCAGGCCGATGTTTCCGGCCCCGATGATAGCGGCCGTCTTCGGTTTTCTCTGATGAATATAGGCAAGGACTTGGCGAAGGTCCTCAATGTCATGGATATTGAAAATGCCCTCCATTGTCTTGTCGATAGAAGGAAGGATGATGGGATGAGCTCCGGTGGCAATCAGAAGTTTGCCGTATTTTTCCCGATAGGACGCCCCTGTGTCAAGATTCGTGACATCGACGGCATGTTCTTCAGGGTGAATAGACGTGGCTTCCTCTCTTATCCGGACCGGGATACCTCTTTGTTTCTGAAAGCTTTCAGCAGTGAAATGTATCAGGTTTTTTTCGGAGTCGATATCGCCGGAAATAACGTAGGGGATACCGCAGGCACCGTAGGATATGATTTTCCCTTTGTTGATAATTTTAATTGCAGCGTTTGGACGTTTACGCTTAATTTGGACGGCTGCCGATAGGCCTGCAGCATCTGCACCAATGATAAAATAGTCTGGCATAGCGCCCTCCTGTTTTATTGTTGAGAGATGGGATGCTTTTCCTATTTTATAACAAAAAGGAGTTTTGGCAAGACCAGGAGATTGTGATAATATAGCTGACAAGCTTTCAGAGGAGGATATTATGGAGAAGAACTGGAAAGAAACCCTGGCCAAGTGTTTTGAAGACATCCAAATTCTTGTGGCCAGTATTAATGAAACTCGCGAGAAATTTGATAATTTTTGTGAATTTATTGCTGAACCTGCCTTAGAAAACTTAAAAGAAGAGCTGGAATCGTATAAAGTTGGAGCTAAAATACAAAGAATCAAGGGGCATTCCCTCTCTTTCCAGACAAATTTTGTAAAGTCAAGTATCAGTCAATTTCAATACAAGGTTTATCTGCCAAAAAATTCTATTCAGCTTAACTTGAATTCTCGAGTGGGAGGGAGAAAGAACAAGAAAGGTTTGATGGAGGAGCAGGAATATCCCTTTATGGATGGGATCGCTCCTCTTGCTGTAATGGATTTCTCAAAGGAGGACTTTATCCTGGAGGTGATTCGGAAATACCGGGATTTCCTTTTAACGTCTACCGTTAGTGCCGGGTAATTTTGCTTCTTGTCGTCTGAAGATTTATTTATATATGAAAAGGACCTTAAATCAAAAGAGCCTATTTTGCACTGTGCCGCAGCTGCAAAAGATCCCCTTCCTTATCCACGGATTCGGCACAAGTGCCATGACTGAAAGTGCGATGGAAAAAAACCCGGAGTGGAAGGATTTCGCTTTGGTATCTCTTAGACAGGTGCATTCAGATAGCATCCATTACCTTGAAGTCCCTCCTTTAGAGCGATTGAATGGAGATGCTTTAATCACCGACCGTCCCCATGTGCTGCTTTCGATCAGAACGGCGGATTGCCTCCCTGTCCTTTTTGTTTCCAAAGAGCATAAAGCCATTGCGGCCGTTCATTGTGGCTGGAGGGGGACGGCTAAGGGTTTAGTTCAAAAAGTCGTTAAGACCATGGATCATAAATTCGGAATCCTGCCGAGTTCTCTTGTTGTAGCCCTTGGGCCGTCTGTCGAACAGGGATGTTATGAGGTTGGGGATGATGTGAGGAATGGTTTTCAGGACCATGAGATCGAATCCCGCTTTTTTAAGCCCAATTTCAATCGAAAGGGAAAGTATTTTTTTGGCTTGAAAGAGATGAACCGGTTTCAACTTTTGTCTGCTGGAGTTGAGGACAAAAATATCCATTCTGTCAATAAGTGTACGGTGTGTGACGAAAAATATTTTTCTTACCGCCGGGACACGGATGAGAAAGGGCGGATGATCAATTTTATCGGAATGTCCTCCTGATAATTCTTATCGTTATGTTTGCTTTTTCGTTTCTTTTTTTTTATGCTAACAAACAATCAATTTTTTTCTAGTCTCTAGGTGGATAGGATAATGGATAAAACTTACTCAGAAATTTCTATTCCGGAACTTACTTTGTTTAAAAAAGGAAAGGTGCGGGACATCTTTGAGATGGAGAACAGCCTTCTTTTTGTCGCCTCTGACCGTATTTCCGCTTTTGATTGGGTTCTTCCCTCTCTCATCCCGGATAAGGGGAAAATACTGACGCAACTTTCAGTATTCTGGTTTGAGTTCACTTCTGACTTGTGTCCCAATCATGTTTTGACCGCAGAATTTGATGAATTCCCATCCCTTCTTCAAAAGTATAGGGACAGGCTGGAAAAACGGTCCTTGCTGGTCAGGAAAACGGAAGTGCTTCCTGTTGAATGCGTTGTACGGGGGTACTTGGAAGGCTCAGGATGGAAAGACTATCTTGCCACAGGTGAGACAAGCGGAGTGAAACTCCCGATGGGATTGAAACAGGCCGACAAGTTGGATGAAGTCATTTTTACTCCCGCCACAAAAGCGGATGAGGGACATGACATGAATATTTCGTTTGAAGAGATGCAGGACCTTGTTGGCGGTGAAATGGGACAGAAGGTGAAAGAAATAAGTGTCTCCATTTATAAGAAAGTGTCCGAATACGCTTATTCAAAAGGAATCATTATAGCTGACACCAAATTTGAATTCGGGATCAGAGATGGGGGAATCGTGCTTATCGATGAAATTTTCACCCCTGACTCTTCTCGATTCTGGCCCGTGGCAAGCTATTCTCCCGGTATGTCTCAACCCAGTCTTGACAAACAATTTGTTCGAAATTACTTGGAGGGATTAGATTGGGACAAGAATTCTCCAGCGCCTGAACTGCCCTCCGAGATAATCGCACGTACTGCGGAAATATATCTGGATATCTTCAAGCGGCTCACGGGGAAAAATGAACTCTAATGGATGATCGAGTTGATCTCCATATCCATTCAGACAGAAGCAGCGATGGAGATTATTCGCCAGAACATATCGTGGATTTGGCAAGAAAATCCGATCTTCGGGCCATTGCGATTTCAGATCATGATACGGTGGACGCGTATCCCGAGACGATTCGTTATGGTGAGGAAAAGGGCGTTGAGATTATCCCAAGCTTAGAGTTAACGACTCTTTTTGAGGGGCGTGAATTCCACCTCCTTTGTCCATTTATAGATTGGAAAAGTGATGTTCTGGGAAAACTTGTCAAGGAGGTGGCTGAAAGACGTCGACATGAAGCGAGAGACAGAGTCGAAAAACTACAAAATCTGGGATTTGATATCAGTTGGGAAGAGGTTCTTCATGCCTCGGATCCATTCCCTCCGCTGGGCGTCACAATCGCCCAACTGATCTTAAACAAGGCCGAAAAAAACAAAACACCCGGATTTTCCCAATACCTGGAAGGTGAAAACAAGCTGTTTGCGCCCTATCATTTTTATAAGGATTATTTTATGGAGGGGAAACCCGCCTCTGTAACCAGGCGGAATGTCGATCTGTTGGATGTCCTCGACAAAGTCCTTTTATCAGGAGGTGTTCCTGTCATCGCTCATCCGGGCGCGTATTTTCAGAGTGCGAAAAAAGAGGACCTCGTCAGACTAAAAGAACGAGGACTTAAAGGACTCGAGGTCTATTCGTCCTACCATGATGATGCACAAAAATCTGCATACAAATTCATCGCAGAGGAATTGGACCTCGTTCCCACGGTAGGATCTGATTTCCATGGCTCAATCAAACCTCACATTCATTTCGGGGAACTCGAAGAGGGGGGATATTGGATGGTTGAAGAATTAAAAAAAAGGAGGCCTTAAATGAATGCTAACTGGTTGGACATCATTCTTTTGGTGATTCTAGGATTGTCGGTTCTCTTTGGTATCATGAAAGGTCTTGTCAGGCAAATTATCGGCATTCTTGCAGTCATTGTAGGATTGATCTTAGCTGTCAATTATTATCCCTTTGTTTCAAATTTATTTTCGCGGTGGCTCAGCAGCAGCGCTCTCTCTAATTTCATTGCTTTTATCGTTATCTTTATTATCGTCTTATGCATGGGAGGAGTTCTATCATTTCTTTTCTCTAAGGTGATGAAGGGGCCCTTGAAATTTGTCAACAATGCCATGGGTGGAGGATTGGGCCTGCTGAAAGGCCTGCTCATCTGTGGAGTGATTGTGTTTGCCATGCTTGTGTTCCCCTTCAAAAAGGACGCGTTAAGGCAGTCTTTTCTTGCTCCCTATTGCTTGCGAGTTACAAAGGCGGTGATTTATCTCATCCCGGATGATTTGAAAGAAAAATTCAACGAGGCGTATAAAGATATTGTCAAAAGGGGGAAAGAAGATGCCAGAAAAGTCTAAACAAGTGTCCATCCACCAGAAAATGGAAGTTCTTATTAAGGAACTTGTTGATAATGAACTGCCTCTGAAAGAAGTCTTGAAGGAATTCGAGAAGATCTACATTGAGACGTCCGCTCAGAAATACAATGGGAACAAAACCAAAATGGCCAAAGCGCTTGGGATACACCGCAACACTCTTCATAATTTGACCAAGGCACTTAACATAAAATAGCCTCATTGTTAGCACTCTTTTACTTAGAGTGCTAAAAAAGTCGTCTTTTCCTCTTGACAAACTTCTGATTTTATCTTAAATTAGTATCTTCATAGC
>JAZFSR010000279.1:0-18118 GCA_036446295.1 Candidatus Aminicenantaceae bacterium | reverse complement strand
GAGACACACTTCTCGACGTCCATCCGACTCAGCTGCAGGTGTTATGTAATAGAAATGCTTAGTGTAACCCCAGGTTATTGACTTGAAATAACACTTATTGTATAAACATTTATTCAGATTTATATAGAGTGACAACGAGGAGTGGCGTATGATCAAAATCGAAAATTTGACTAAATATTACGGCGAACTCAAAGCTGTGGATTCCGTGAGTTTCGAAATCCAGAAAGGAGAAATACTGGGACTGCTGGGGCCAAATGGAGCGGGAAAAACCACCATTTATCGTATTTTGACAGGATATCTGAGCCCCACTTCCGGTTCCATCAAAGTTAAGAATTTTAATATTGATGACAATCTCATCGAAATAAAGAAACTCATCGGATATCTTCCGGAAGCTGCCCCTATCTATCAAGACATGCTTGTTTTTGACTATCTGAATTTTATTGCAGACATCCGTGGAGTGGACAAAGAAAAAAAAATGTCGCATCTTCGGGATCTGGCGGACCTCTGCAGCCTAAACGAAGTCATGCATTTTTCCGTCAATGAGCTGTCAAAGGGATACCGTCAGCGCGTGGGTATCGCTCATGCCTTGATGGGCGATCCGGAAATTCTTGTGCTGGATGAACCGACTTCAGGGCTGGATCCCAACCAGATCGTAGAAACCCGGGACATCATCAGACGCATCGGGAAAGAGAAGACAATTGTTTTTTCCACCCATATCTTGAGCGAGGCCGAAGCCACATGTGACCGGGTTGTGATTATCAACCGGGGAAAGATAGTCGCAGACAACACGGTAGATGGCCTGAGGAAATCTCTCAAACTTGAGTCTTTCGAGAAGATATTTCAAGCACTCACGAAAGGACATTAAGATGCATAATATCAAACACATTTTTAAAAAGGAATTCAAATCCTATTTTTTTTCTCCCATTGCCTACATTGTCATTTCGGTTTTTTTGATCATCATCGGCTGGTTGTTCTTTTCCACTTTTTTCCTCGATCGCCAGGCCAATATGACAAGATTTTTTTCCCTCCTTCCCGTAGCTTTTGCTTTTGTTGTTCCGGCTGTAACCATGAGGCTCTTTTCCGAAGAAATCAATATCGGTTCCTATGAGATTTTGCTCACGATGCCGGTGACATTCCGGGATATCATTGTCGGGAAGTTCCTTGCCGCTGTCGGTTTTATTGGTGTCATGCTCATCCCGACACTTTTTTATGCCCTGTCGATAACTTTTCTTGGGAAGCTGGATTGGGGACCGGTAATAGGGGGATACCTGGGCGCCATTCTTCTTGGTGCTACATTCAGCTCGATAGGACTTCTGACTTCGTCCATAACCCGAAATCAGGTCGTGGCCTTTATCATCGGGATGGCTGTCTGCCTGTCACTCACGCTGCTCATCGACTTTATGCTCTTTTTCCTGCCAAGTTTTCTCGTTGGAATCTTCCAATACCTCAGTGCAAATTACCACTTTAAAAATATTGCTAAAGGCGTGATCGATCTCCGGGATATTATGTATTTTGTCTCGGTGTCTTTTGTTGTCCTGTATGGGACAAACCTTATCATGCAGAGAAAGAAGTGAGAGGCTAAAATGAATACAAAAAAAGATATGTCAAAATATTATAAGTTTATTCTCTATCTTGTCATCGTTATTTTAGTGAACCTGGTGGGAATGAAAGTCTTTTTCCGTCTGGATATGACAACCAATGGTCTCTATTCTCTCTCTCGAGCCAGCAAAAAGGCGGTATCCACGCTCAGGGAACCTCTAACCATCAATGTCTTTTTTTCCAAAAACCTGCCTGCTCCCTACAATAATATTGAGAATTACCTTCAAGATATGCTGAATGAATACGGATCACACGCGAATAATTACTTGAGTTTCAGGTTCTTTGATGTCAGCGCCAAGGAAGGGGATCTGAGTGAAAGAGCCGAAGAGAACAGACAAAAAGCCCAGGATTACGGTATATATCCTGTCAATGTTCAGACCATCGAACAGGATGAAGCTAAAATACAGCGGGCTTATATGGGAATGGTGTTTATTCATGGAGATATTATTGAGCGGATTCCTGCTATCACGGGAACGGATGGACTGGAATACCAGATCACGAGCACGCTGCAGAAGATGAACAACAAGATTTCTGCTCTTCTGAATCTTGAGGAAAAGATAAAGGTCAAGCTTGTTCAATCTTCCTCTCTCTTACAGATCGCAGAGGAAATTAATGTCACTGGATTGGAGGGTCTGAAAAACCAAATCCAGAGCAGGGTGAATGTCCTGAATAGTAAAGTCTATGATCAGCTTGAGTTTGTCTATATTGATCCGACGACGATGACTCCACCTGTTGAGGAAATCCAAGCCTATCAGCGCTTCGGACTTCAGTGGCCAGAGCTGAAAAAAGAAGACGGTTCGGTGATTCCGGCCGGAGAGGCGATTATCGCCCTGGGTTTGGAATACGGTGGCAAATCTCTTGAACGCACGCTCCTCGATAAGAGCCTCCAGCTGACAAGCATGGGATTACAAGAGGAATACAAGCTCGTTGAGATGGACCAAATCGATGCTTTTATTGAAGATAATATTGACAACCTGATCAATATCCATGACGAGATCGGATATCTGTCTTCCCACGGCAGTCTTTCTTTATCGACGTCTCTCCCTCCCCAGTTTCAGCAGATGCAGCCCCAGGCCGGGATGCTGACAAAGTTTGATTCTCTTTTGCGTGACAACTACAGCGTGATTCAAATCGACCTGAAAACAGAAGAAATTCCGGAAACGATAGATACGCTTATCATTGCCGGAGCTAAAGAACAGTTTTCAGATTGGGAGTTATTTCAGATCGACCAGTTCCTTATGAAGGGCAAATCTTTGGCCGTCTTTGTCGAAACGTTCAATGAGATACAGCAGAACGCCAACCAGCAGATGTACGGGATGGGGGGGCAGTCCGTCTTTCTTCCCATAAATACCGGTTTAGAAAAACTTCTGGACCACTACGGGGCAAAAGTCAAAAAGTCTTATGTCATGGATGAAAATTGTTTTGTGAGCCAGGATCCCACCGCGGGAGAAATGCACCTTTATTTTGCCCCACTCATTAAGGACGAGAATATCAATCATAGGCTGGCTTTTCTGGAAAACATCAAAGTTCTTCAAATGATTAAGGTTTCTCCCGTGGAAATCGATAAAGAAAAAACGGATGCGAATAAGCTAAAGGTCACACAGCTCTTTTCGTCCTCTCGAGACTCATGGGAAATGGCGGGACAGATTAATCTGACGCCATGGATGATCCGTCCTCCGGCAGATGCAGAAGAAAAAAAGAGCATTCCTCTGGCTTATCTCATAGAAGGAGAGATGCCCAGCTATTTTGCCGACAAGCCTGTTCCCGAGAAACCAAAAGAAGAACCCTTGGAGGAAGAAGGCCAGGAGGAAGAAAAGGAAGAAGAAAAAGAAGGGGAAGCGGAAGCGGAAGCTGAACAAGAACAGCCGATTATCGAGGAATCCAGAGTTAAAGACAGTGTGGGTATTCTGGCTAAAGGCAACCCGGGACGAATACTGCTTATCGGTTCAAGTGATATCCTCAAAGACAACGTCCTCGATGATCAGGGGAGGTCTCCTAATTCGGTGTTTCTCCTCAATTCCTTCGATTACTTGAATAACAGGGAAGATATTGCTGTCATGCGGAGTAAGAACCAGCGGTTCAATCCTCTCAGAGATACCAAAGCCGCGACCCGGACATTGGTTAAAATATTTAACATCGTCGGCGTGCCGATTTTATTTCTTCTCTTTGGGTTTTATATCTGGGTTCGCCGAAAAGCCAAGAAGCGAATGATCCAAAACCTTTTCAATCCAAAAGGCAGCCGTGTGGAGGCCCAATCATGAAGCTCAAGAAAGAATATCTGATACTTTTTGGTGTGATTGCCGTTCTTTTCGTATTCTTGCTGAGCGGCAGAAAAAACAAAATGAGCTACCGTGTGCCCGATCTTGAAAGAGTCGATGAGGATACCATAACAAAAATCGAAATATCCTCTGAAGGGGATACGATCATTTTGTCCGGGAAGGACAGCCGTTGGACAATCATGCCTCAGGAGTACTTGGCAGATTCGGGCAAAGTCTCAAGCATGCTGGATATTATCGCAAATTTGACTTTAACCGAGCTGGCCGCTGAAAAAAAAGATTACCAGCGGTATGAACTGGATGAAGAGAAAAGGATTTCTGTTCATGCCTACAGTGGAGAGGAGAGAGTAAGATCGTTTGATGTCGGAAAAGTCTCCTCCACCTACAGACACACTTTTGTTAAGGTTGATGAGGATCATCGAGTCTATTTTGCACGAGAATCCTTCCGGAGCACCTTTGAGGTGGATAGAGCCGATCTGAGGGATAAAACCGTGATGTCTTTTGACCGGAATGAGATCACCGGAATCTTGATAGAGCAGGAGGATTCGACTCTTCATTTCAGCAAAACAATGATTCCTGTGGAGGACCCTTCTCCTGAAACGGCAGAAGAGCCGGCCATACAGCCGGCCATACAGCCGGCCGCGGGACAGGAAGCTTGGGTGACAGAAGATGGGACCAAAGGAAGTAAAACAGACCTTGATTCTATTTTAAGCCAGCTGTCCGATTTGGAATGCGAAAGCTTCATTGAAGACAAATCAAAAGACGATTTTGCGGACCCCATTTATTCGGTCACGATAACGGGGGGGAAAGATTACTCTCTCCGGATATATGCAAAAAATGAAGATGAAGATAAATACCCTGCTGTCACATCCGAGACTCCCCAAGTTGTTTTCCTTGCGTCCTGGAAAGCAGAAAATATTATGAAAAAAGCAGACGTGCTGGTGGAAAAAGAGGAAGAGGAAGAAGAAAAGGAAAAATAATAGAACCGGCTAAAATTGGCAAAAGAACAATCAGATAGCAGCGCGGACATGGGAAAGAAACCTGTCACTGAATTGGCCCGTGACATGGGATTGATGCATGTCACCATGATCGGTGTCGGAGCCATGATCGGTGCAGGAATATTTGTTTTGACCGGGTTGGCGGCCGGATTGGCAGGTCCCGCTTTGATCCTGGTTTTTGCCCTCAACGGTCTGGTTACAGGGTTGACGGCCATGTCTTATGCCGAACTGGGGTCCTGTTTCCCCGAGGCGGGCGGTGGTTATCTATGGGTCAAGGAAGCCCTCCCTCAACCCAACGGATTTCTTTCGGGGTGGATCAGCTGGTTTGCCCATGCCGTGGCCTGCAGCCTGTATGCTGTGGCTTTTGGTACATTCAGTGTCGATCTTCTTCATATGGCACATGTCGATTTGACAAATCTAATGCCTTCCGTTTTAGGCCCCGAGCCGTACAATGCGGCCGCAAAACTCATGGCTGTTGCTGTGACCCTGCTGTTCGCCTACATCAATTTCCGGGGAGCCAAAGAAACAGGCCAGGTTGAAACACTGGTGACGGTTATCAAAATCGTTGTCATTGCGCTCTTTATCGGTTTTGGGTGTGTGGCCATATTTTCCGGGAAAGCGCCCGAACCTTGGCCGACACATTTCACCGGTTTTTTTCAGAAAGGGGCCATTGGCATTATCATGGCGATGGGGCTGACATTTATCGCCTTCGAGGGATATGAGATCATTGCCCAGTGCGGAGAAGAGGTCAAAGACCCTAAACGGAATATCCCCCGTTCGATTTTTCTTTCTCTGGCTATTGTCGTTCCTATTTATATTCTAGTGGCCTTTGTCGCCCTCGGAGCCGTGACTCCCGAAGGAGGTGTGCCGACATGGCAGTATCTGGGTGAAAAAGGTGAGATGGCCATGATCGAAGCCGCCGGGCATTTTATGATGGGAAAGATCGGCCGGATTATTTTTCTTATCGGCGGGCTGTTTTCGACCATGTCCGCGCTCAATGCCACGATCTATTCCTCATCCAGGGTCAGCTTTGCCATGGGGAGGGATCACAATCTACCAGGGATATTCGCGAAAATTCATCCCAAAAAAAGAACCCCTCATATGGCCATTTTTATTTCCGGAATTTTCATCGCTCTCATGGCCGTCACTCTCCCTATTGAAGATATTGCAAGTGCTACCGATGCCATGTTTCTTCTCCTCTTTGTCTTTGTCAACATTGCTGTAATCAAACTCCGTAAAAACCGTCCCGATTTGGATCGCGGATTTCGAGTGCCGCTCGTTCCTCTAATTCCCATACTGGCCACTGTCATCAATCTTGCACTGGCCGTAGTTTTGTTTTTCTACAGGCCTCTGGGAGTCTGGGTGTGTGTGGGCTACCTCATCATTGGCATTGCGATATATTATCTTTATGCCCGCAAGAAGGAGTTTACGGCTAAAGCAGAGCCGGTCATTCATGCCGAACAGCCTGTGATCGAGGTGGATCCGTCTAGTTTCCACATTCTTGTTCCTGTGGCCAATACAAAGACCGTCCACCAACTGCAGCGGTTTGCCACAGGATTGGCAAAACATTATGAAGCCGATATCACTGTTCTGAACGTCATCCATGTTCCTGCCCAAACACCGCTGAGTGAGGGGAGGAAGTATTTAGGAGCGGCGCGTTCCCTTTTGTCGAAGGCTATCACAATGGCCGAAGACCAGGGAATTCCTGTCTATTCTCTTGTTAAACTTACGCGCAACGTTCCTAAAGCCATCATCGAAACGTGTGAGCAGAGGAAGATCGATCTGATGATTTTAGGATGGGAAGGCGCTCAAGCTGCCCGGAATAGAGTTTTTGGCACCAAACTGGATGTCATCCTTCTTAATACGATTTGTGATATCGCACTTGTCTGTATCCCTCCTGCTAAGGTGGCCGATATAAAAAAGGTTCTGATCCCGGTGAGCAATATCAAGTTTGCCGTTCTCTCTTTAAAAATAGCCGAAGCCATGTTTCCTGAAAATGGCGTGAAGATCGTTCTTTTGCATGCCACTCCCTATGATGATATTTCAGAGGTGAAAGAGAAATTTGCTGCGGACCTTCAAAAATGTTCAGGCGAAATAACTCCTGAACGATTTCAGATTGTCATCCGCAAGACATACCGTGCGTCAGAAGCCATCCTCAATGAAGCTCCGAATTATGACTTGATCATTATGGGAGCTCCGGAGGAAGGATTGATCAAAAGAGCCTTGTTTGGAGATCTTCCGAATCTTATTGCCAAGGAACTTGACATTCCCATCATTCTCACAAAGAAGTATCATGGAAATGTGAAATCCTGGTTTCAGAAATTTTTTGGAACCCGCAAGACAATGCTGGACTGAAAAAAATAATATAAAACCATCATGAAGTGCAACCTTTTTTTGAAAAAGAATGTTTCTATAATTTAGGAGAAAAAGTATGAAAAAATCTATGAATATCAGCATTTGTCTTATGGCTATTTTGTTTTTTGTTCTCTCGCCCTCATTGGCTCAAAAGGTCGAGACCGTTGATGGTGTCCAAATCATTCACAACGAGGCTCAAGGGCAGTGGGGAAAGAATCCTCAAGTCGAACTCGAATTCATCAAAACCATCGGAGAGATGGATTCCTTAGATGACGCAGTGATTTTCTTCATGCCGACCGATATTGCCTTTGACAGCCAGGGAAATATTTACATTCTGGATTCAGGGAATCACCGCATCCAGAAGTTCTCACCTGAGGGAAAGTATATCGCCACGATTGGGCGGCAGGGGCAGGGACCCGGAGAGTTTCAGTACCCTCAATCCCTTTCCATCGATTCTGAAGGGTATCTTTATATTTCTGATATGGGCAACCGGAAGATCCATGTTTTAAAACCTGGTGGTGGTGAATATAACACCATTCAAATGAATGAACAGGGGGTTGGAAATATCAGGTGGCGTTCAGATGGACAGATAGTCATGGGAGGCGGAGGCGGCCTGATGATGATAGGGGCTGGAGGCATGATGGAGGATCAGGATTTGGGCAAATTGTTGACGGTCCTGGATTCGGAAGGAAATATTGTTCAAGAATTTGGGGAAAAGCTGGATTATAAGGATTTCCTTATGAATGGGAGTGGTAACAAGTATCACTTTGCCGTTGACAAAATTGGAAATGTGTATGTGGCCTTTGACGTCCAAAACCGCATTGACAAGTATTCTCCGGAGGGAGAACTATTGTGGAAGTCCGACCGGAAGCTGAACTTTGAAGTCACTTCTCCAAAAAAGAAATCAGGCAGCAGGAAAGTGAGTGGAGGCATGGTTGAAATCAAGATGCCCCAAATGAACCGGTGTGCGAATGGGATTGCCGTCGATGATAAAGGAAGAGTATGGGTTACCGGCTTAAACAGGCAATTTAAAGAAGAAGAGAAGGTTCAAACATCAATCACCGTGAATATGGATGCCGGAGGAAAGCGTTCAATGAGCATGAAACCTGAAGGAAATACGGATGTCGTGAAAACCGATGCTTTCCGGCTGGAAATTTATTCCCCTGAAGGGATGCTGTTGGGAAAGATTCAGCTGGGTCATTTTGTCGATGACATTCTTATAAACGGAGACAAAATCTACATGCTGGATAAGATGCGCGGCAGCCAGTACTACGAATACAAAATCATCGAAAAATAGAACAGGTGAGCAATTAAAGAATTAAAGGGACATCATACTTAATTCAATTAAAGGGACATCATACTTAATTCAGTACCTTCGATTTCTATCCTTACTTTCCCAGGGGTAGCTTATAAACAATATCGATATATACATAATTAAGTATGATGTCCCTTTAATTGCTAAATGAATTTTTCTCTGTGCTGAAGGCGCAGAAGTCCAAACAGCGTGGTGACCACGGCTCCGATAAGCAAATAGATCCGATTGAGAAGGGTTGTTTCTGCAAGAACCAGGGTTTCCATCTGATCGACAATTTGAAAGGGATTGTGGAAAACGTACAAGCTGCTCCCCTCTACGGATTCCAAAGCGATCCAAAAAAAGAGGATCACCATGACCAATATCACGGCCGTGCCGCTTCCGCTTCGTGTCAGCGCAGCGATCATAAAGCCCAAACTCCCAATGAAAATGACGGGAAACATCAGGTGAAACAGCATCGAACCCACAGAAAACTCTGCCAGACCGAGCCGGCACAACACAGTCAGCACAAATAAAAGGCCTGCGATAACAAGGTATTGAGTCAGGCTTCTCACCAACCATATTTTGTATCGATAATCCGGAATGCCGAACAGGGTTTCGATCATCCGTGAATCCATATCATTCTGTATGGAAAAGGCCGACGGATAGAATATCAGCAGCACTCCCGGGAATAGAAGGAAATCGTACACGACTTCTGCGCTTGGGGACGCGTCATTATTGAGGACATGGAGGAACACAATGAGAAGGAAAAGCACGATAGCCAGTATGAAGACATAGATGAATTTTCCGGAAAAGCTCGTGAAGACATTGTAGCGAAAAAATGCCGCAAGACTTTTAAATCTGCCTAGATACCTCTTAGTTGTGGATTTGTCTCGTTTTGTTCTTTTCATGTACTTTTTTCCTGGCCAAGCAGCCAAATATAGGAGTCTTCCAGGGTGGGCGTGACCTGCATTGCATCGGGGACAGGTTTTTCTTTGGCCAGAATGCGAACATGGACGTGCTTGGTTGTGCGCATTTGATGGACAATATTTTCTGTTCTCCGTATCCTCTCGAAGGTCTCTTCTGTGACATTGGCTTCCCAAACAAAACCTGTAGTGAGATCGACCATTTCCTGGGGAGTGCCGATAAATATTGCTTCACCTTCATCCATCACGGCCACATGGTTGCATGAACTGGAGATGTCCTCGATGATGTGAGTGGAAAATATGACCACTCTATCTTTCGAGAGTTCTGAGAGCAAATTCCGGAACCTGATCCGCTCCCGTGGATCGAGACCGGCCGTGGGTTCATCGACCACCAATACACGCGGAAGGCGGAGGAGTGTCTGCGCAATGCCTACCCGCTGTTTCATGCCGCCCGAGAAGTTTTTTATCTTGATATCACTGCTGTCTTCGAGGTGCACGGAACGTATGGCCTGTTTGACGACTTTCTGTCTTTCGGAGGCGTTCCAAATCCCTTTGAGCATGGCCTGATAATCGAGAAACTGTGAGGCGGTCATATTCTCGTATGTTCCAAATTCCTGAGGGAGGTATCCGATAAGAGATTGAAGCTCTTCACGCTTGGCGTTGAGATCGATGTCGTTAAAAAAAACTTTGCCCCTGCTTGGCGGCAGGATGCCGCAGATAACGCGCATCAAGGTTGTTTTTCCGGCGCCGTTGGGACCCACTAGTCCAAACATGCCGCTTTCAATTTTAAGAGATACTCTGTCTAAGGCTCTAAAGGGTTTCCGCTGCCTGCCAATCAGCGGGATGGTTTTGACCAACCTGTAATAGAATTTTCTTGCTCTCCTAAACCGTCCTTTCAGGCGCATGATGTCGGTTTTCTCTCGAGAGAGCTTATGAGAAGTGGAATAAATAAAAAGACAAAAATACCACATGAAGGCGACGGGCCACACGGGCTCCCACTGGCCCCATTGACTGTGGTAAAACCAAAAATTTGGAATAGGAAGACCCCAGTAAACGATCTTGTAGAGAAGAGAGCCCAACCGGCCCCGGACCAGACTGAGCGTTGAGATATAAAGGATTAGGGAAAAAAACAGGATCCAAAAACCTCTGTTTAGGTAGATATAAGTAAAGTAGAAAAGAAAGATATAGAGCGGGATTTGCCAGATGAGGTTTTTAGATAGCGAATGCGGTTTGTCTATCTTTCCCTTACGCCATTCCTTTGAAAATCTTGAGAAGTCGTCGTAGAGTTTTGTGATGTTGCGGATGGTGATGGTTATAGGCTGACCCTGCGCGATCAGGTCGGCACGGCTGCGCCTCAAGCTGGTTTGGAAAAAATAGGTCACTGAGGGGATCACCATAAGCAGGATCAGAGTGATCCCTATCCGCCACGGGAAGGAATAAATTAAGGTGAAAATCACATAGCACCCCGCTGCAAAAGCCAGGCTTTGTAAAGCCTTAATTTTCCATAATAAGCCTTTCCACCACAATAGAGCATTTTGCAGTCCGAATGACACAGTCGGAACCAGCAGCAGCGTAAAAAGTGTTCCCACGCTGAGCCCTCCGATCACAGTGATGGCGAAAGGAGCTCCGATTGCCGAGACATAGGCGGATTTCCCAAGGGCGATGGGCAGCATAGCGAGGATTGTCGTGAGTGCCATTATGAGGATCGGCCTGACACGTGCTAAGCCCGCGGTTATCAAAGCCCGTGTAGTCCGGTAGTTCCTTTTTTCCAACAGCCGGGAATAATCGATCAATATAATGCCGTTGTTCACCACCACTCCCAAAAGAATAAATAATCCTATCAGAGCATTGGCGTTAAACAATGAATTGCCCGTGAAAATGAGTCCCCAGAAAGCGCCCACAGCAGCCAAAGGCAGAGTCAACATCATAGCGAACGGGATGGACAAGGATTCGAAAGTCGAGGCCAAAACCATGTAGATCAGGAGGATGCCCACAAAAATAAGATAATAAAACTCCGAGAGATCATTTTCAGCGTGTTGGACCTCAATGAGAATACCGGGAGGGGGTGAAATGTCGGCCACAATTTGTTCAATGGAGGCTCTGGCTGCTTCGAGGAACTGTTTTGATTCCTCGATATCCGATTCGAATGTGTAAGTGACTGCGATCTGCTTTTCCTGGTTGATCCGGTTGATTCTGGTGTAACCTTCAGAGTACAACAGCTCGGAGAATTGAAGTATTGGAATCGTTCCGCCCGATGTTGAAGGGATATTGAGACGGCGCAGATCTTCAGAGGTTTTTTCTTTTTCCTCTCCTTCTTCTTCTTTCTTGCCTTTTAGAATGATATCGACCTCTTCTGATCCCTGTTTCTGACTCACTCCTGAGGAATATTCTTTTTGGAAGTTGGAGAGTTCACTCTGGAATGACTGCAGGCTCACATTGAAATGGCTCATGGCCGGTTTGTCCAGAATTAAATCGATGCTGGGTGATAGATTGAGAGCGTTCACCCCTGATCGACTCACAATCTCCAGTTCACTGATGTTGTACTCGATATCATCTGCGATGTCGAGCATCAGATCGAGATCTTGCCCATGAATGACGACTCTTTCCTGGCTGGTTCCGATGCCGAGAATCTGATAAAAAGAGTTGCCTTGAGAGCCGCCGCCTCCAGAGCCGCGGGATCCGACATTCTGTTCAGGTTCTTCCAAAGAAAACTCGACTTGGCGGCCGAATGCATCATCAAGTGTTTCATACACAGCCTCTCTTAAAGCGTCGAAAGACGAGCTGGAATTTTTTATAAAGCTTTCTGAGAGTTTCAAGTTGAAGACGACATTGTCTTCTTTGATTGTGGCCAAGCGTTCCTCAATTTCTGAGAATTCCTGCAGGTGGACATCCATTTCTTTGACCTGATTATCGGCGGTTTCCAGAGTGGTCCCCGAAGGAAAAGTGGCGTAGAGAAAAAAATTGTCCAGTTCGAGCTCTTGAGGAACATTGATACTCAGGGAAAAGCAGAGAAAGATGCTGATAAAAAAAGCCACCAATCCTATGATGAGAGTCCTTGCAGGAAAGCGGAGGCAGGATTTTAGGAGCACATTATAGATCTGTTTTAAACGATTATTCTTATCGACGGCACTGAAAGCTTCTGAAGATCTGCTTTTTCTTGACAGGTACCTGTAGCTGAAGGCAGGGATAAGAAGAAAAGCTACGGCTAAAGAGACGAGAAGAGTTGAAATGATGGAAACACCCACCTGCCATCCTAGAATTTTAAGTTCCCGGAATGCCGAAAAGGCAAAGGGTAAAAAGATACAGATGGTTGTCAGTGTGGCCGCGACAATCGCGCGTGCCACTTCGTTGGTTCCCTGAACAACAGCTTTTAGAACATCTTCCTTCCGTGATAGATGACGATGAATGTTTTCCAGGACCACAATACTGTTGTCCAACAGCATTCCGATGGCAATGGCCACTCCCACGAGTGATAGAGTATTAATCGTGATCCCTAGGGCATAAAACAGATTCATGGAGATCAAAACAGATGTGGGGATGGTCAGGGCCACAATCAAAACCAGAGAAATATTCCTGAGAAAGAAAAAAAGGACGGCCACAGCCAGAACACCTCCGACCAGCGCCAAAAGCAGAATGATATTGATATTCTCTTCAATTTCCAAAGCCGCATCCTGCTGGATGACGAGGTTTATTCCGTCGGCTTCGACCTCGTGATTAAGATCCTCTATGATCTTTCGTGTTTTTCTCGATAAACTGAGCAGGTTGGCCTCTCTATTTCGATAGAGAGAGATGCTTACGGATTCCATGCCGTTAATTCTTGAAATCGATTCTTCTTCGGACACACCATCGACAATGGTGGCGATGTGCTTGAGGAGAATCGGTCCCTGTTCCCGAATCACGATATTTTCGATGTCTTTTAGAGAGGTGTACTTACTCTCTAAATGGACATAGAATTTTCGGCGGCCTTCAAAAACCTGCCCCATATACTGTCTGTCTATGACACCCTGGGAAATCAATGAGGACACCTGAGAGAATGTTAGGTCATATTCCTTGAGTTCATCTTCATCTAAAATGATCTCAATGGAATGTTGTTGACCTCCGTAGATTTCCACATTGGCGATGCCGTCGATCATTTCCAATTCAGGAATGATTTTTTCATCGGCGACCTGCCGGATTTGATCGAGGCCGCCCTCCCCTCTGGCCTGGAAAGAGATGAACTGGTCGGACAGCTGATCCGGATTGGATTTTATTACAGAGGCATTAAAGTTCTCACCCATCTGCTCCTGATTCGTCTCGACACATTCCTGGAGTTTGATATAGGCATATTTGGGATTGCTCTTTGGGGTGTAGAATACAAAAATTGTGGCTTGCTGTTTGCTTATACTGGACTCGATTCGTTCGATATTGTCCAGGCCGGCTATGGCGCTTTCCATGGGGATGACAGCTTCGCGTTCCACATAACCGGGATCGGCATTGCCCGGACCGTTTATTCTGACAATGAGCATGGAAGGTTCAATGTAAGGAAAAAGTTCTAGAGGAAGCTGCGTGTAAGAGATGATGCCCAATAGACTGAGTCCGATCAGCAGCATGGCCACAAAAACCGGTCTCTTGATGATGGTTTCAATCATATTGTTTTGACTTTTCCGGCCATAATGCGGTATACGGCCGGGATAACGACGAGAGTCAACGCTGTAGAGGTCACAAGCCCTCCAATAACGGCTAAAGCCATGGGGGCGCGCAGAGATGAGCCCTCCCCGATGCCAAAAGTCAGTGGAAGCAGGGCCAGTATAGTAGTGATACTGGTGATGAGGATGGGGCGAATCCGGGTTTGTCCGGCATCGATGATGGCCGAAGGAATGTCCATTCCTGCTCTTCGGTTTTGGTTAATGCGGTCGACAAGGATAATGGAATCATTAACAGCAATCCCAACCAGGATAATGATGCCAATCATGGACCTGATATTGAACGGCATCCGGAGCGTCCAGAGCAGAAGAACGGCCCCCACTCCTGCCAGGGGAATGGTCAAAAGAATAACAAAAGGATGCAGGAGAGACTCGAACTGTGAGGCCATGACCATGTAAACGAGTATTATGGCCAGCAGCAGTGCAAACTTGAGACTTCCGAAGGATTCCCTCCGGAGTTTTTCTTCACCTGTAATCGAAAAGGAGTAGTCCTCCGGCATGGGAATGTTTCGGACGGCTGCCTCCACTTTTTCAACGATTCTGTTGAACGGAATCCCCCCCGAAATATTGGCTTGTATTTCAGCCACGCGAGTTTGATTGTTTCTTATAATTTCTCGAGGGGAGGTTGTCCTGACCAACCTGGCCACCTCATCGAGCCTGACCCTTCCTCCTGTTGATGACTGGAGGAGCACACCTTCCAGGGCATTCAGTGTCACTTTTGGAGTGCTGAGAGTGATTTTGATGAATTCGCCTCCGTCTTCCATTTCTCCGATATCCTGGCCGGACAGCAAATTCTTCAGTTGGGAGCTGATGTCGTTGGCTGTTAGAGAAAACTGAGCCGCGACCGTCCGGTCGATTTCGAGATTGATTTCCGGTCTTCCCTCCTGAAAACCCGTTTCAATGTTGGACAGTTCTTGTATTCCGTTCAGCTGTTCCTGTACATTTTCCGCAAGCAAAGCCAGAATTTCAAGCTCCTCTCCTTTGATTTCTACGATCAGCGGGGCCGCCGATGTGCCTAAGGTCGTTTGCAGGGCGGTCTGCTGCTGGACAAGCTGGGCCTCTATATCAGGGAGTTCTGAAAGCAAAATATTCAACCAGGATGCGATTTCGTCGGTGGAAAACCTGGATTTCGGATTAAAGACCAGCTGAATAAGGGCGTTGTTATCGTCAGCGAGCGCGCTGCTTTGATCGAGGACCGTTCCTGCCGGCCCCACTTTTGAGAAAATAAAATCGAGTTGATCCCCGAATTTCTGCTGGATCACGGCCTCCAGATTCTTTACGGCCCCGTGCGTGCGTTCGAGATCTGTTCCTTCCGGCAGCTCCAGGCTGATGAACATCTCTCCCTGTTCGGCATGGGGAATAAATTCGCTGCCGATTTGGGGAATGATCAGGGCGGTAGCAGCCACGAGTACAATTGCAAAAAGGATGACGACTCCTCTTCTTTTGAGTACCCAAGACAAAAACGTGCCGTAAGCCGGAAAATGGATGGATTTGACGGGTTTTGTCCTCTCTTTGGTCTTGAGCAGGCGGGAGCAGAGCATCGGGATAACAGCCATAGCTACAAAAAGAGAAGACAGCAGTGAAAAAGCCACTGTCCAGGCTTGATCCTTAAAGAGCTCTCCCGCGATGCCATGCAGATACACAATGGGCAGGAAGACAATGATTGTAGTGAGAGTTGCGCTTGTGATGGCCCCGCCGACTTCGCCCGTTCCCCGCACGGCCGCCTCGGCAAGGGACAAACCTTCTTCAAGATGACGAGTTATGTTTTCCACAACCACAATGGCATTATCCACAAGCATACCGGCTCCAAGCGCGAGGCCTCCAAGAGTCATGATGTTGAGGGAGAGGCCGTTGAAATACATCAAGCTGAAGGTGGCCACAACAGAAATGGGAATGGCCAGGCTGATGACGGCCGTGATTCCAATCCGGCGGAGAAAGATATACAGAACGAGAACGGCCAGAAAAATTCCGATTAATCCTGCCTTCTCAACTTCTTTGATTGAGGATTGGATGAAACGGGCCTGATCTTGAATCACGAAAAGATCATAACCTGAAAGACCCCCTCTCATGGTGGTGAGCTGCTCATGGATACTCTTGGAGGCCGCCGTTGTGTTGGTCTTTGCTTCCTTAAAGATTTCGAGGGCCAATCCCCGTTGACCGTTGAGGCGGACAATGTTTTCCGGGCTGCGAAGGACAGTGCTGACATCTGCAACTTCGCGCAGATAGATGGGCGTCTTCACGGTTGTTCCGGCTGCTGTGGTTTGCGTTATATAATTCACTATGAGGGCGTTGAGGTCGTCTTCAGAAGTCAGCTCCCCAATACCCCTGATTGTGTAACTTATGCCCATTTCCACAATCGATCCGCCGGACATATTTTGGTTCGAATTGCTGATGGCGCTGGCCAGCTGGCTTTGAGTCAGTCCATAGGCTTCGAGCGTATAGGCATCTGTTTTGACTTCAATTTCCCGCTTTTGGTCTCCGATGATTTCAACAGCCGCGACTCCGGGAAGGCGGATCAATTCGTTGCGGATATTGGTCTCCGCGGTCTGCCTCAGCTGGTCAAGGTCGCTGATCTGGGGATGGGAGAGAAAAACAACAACCACCGGTCGTGCGTTGGGATCGAGCTGGCTCACGGAGATTTCATCCACTGCTGTATTCTGAGCGAATGCCGTCATGGCTTTCTGGAGGTCGAGAAAAGCCTCGTCCATATCGGACTTCCAAGCGTATTCGACCGCGATCAAAGACTGACCGACCTGCGTTACCGAAGAGACATTTATCACATTTTTTTGACGGGCAGCCTGAGATTCCATGGATGAAGTGAATTTTTGTTCCATCTCTTCCGGAGGGAGTTCTCCGGCAGTGACTCTGACAAACAGTTTTGGGCTGTTAAGATCCGGCAGGAGATCTATACCCAACCGCTGGAATGAGATGTATCCAAGCAGCAGTATGGCCAGGATGATCATAAGAATTGTTGTCGGATATTTGACTGAAAAACGGGCCAGTTTATACATTCTTTACACCTAAAGGAGTATTATTTGAGGACATTGACACGGGATCGGTTTCGAAGTGTTTCGAAACCCTCTATCACCAGACTCTCATTTTCTTGTAATCCTTCGATAACCTCGATCTCGTCAGGATTTTCCAAGCCGGTCTGAAGCCGTCTTTCTTGGGCATATCCTCGAACAACCACATAAACTGTCTTGCGCCCCCGTCGTTCGAGAATAATGTCCTTGGGAATCACAAGAGCGGACTCTTTTTCATTGACGATGATATCCGCTTTGATGAACATTCCGGGTTTAAAAAAGAGGTTGGGATTGGGGATTTTAAGTCTCAGCGTAAACATCCGGCTTTCCGGATCGAGCGCAGGTGAAATTTGGTCTATTCTGGCATCGAGCGTGTTTACGGCAGAACTGAAATTGGTCACTTCAGCCTTCTGGTTTCGGGAGACACTGTTCATCTCTTTTCCCGGTAAAGAGACATCGGAAAAAAGTGTGGAATAATCCATAACAGTAGCCGCACTGATGCCGGCATTCAGCCACTGGTTTTGGGCGTAATGATCCAGCTGGACAATCGTGCCTGAGAAGGGGGCCTTGATTTCGAGTTTTGCCAGGGCCAGCTTGGCATTTTCGTAGGCGTATCCTGCATCGATGAAGGCGCGTTCGGCAGATGTCAGTTCACTGAGCGTGATGCCGCCTTTTTCATAGATGGCCTTTTGTTTTTCGTGTTCGCGCTCTGAGCTTTCAAAGTTGAGTTTTCTTGAAACTATGGCGACTGAATTGACATATTCAGGATTTGTGATAATAATCAGTGTTTCTCCGGACTTGACATTGTCTCCCATGGCAAAGAGACGTCCTGTGCGCGGATTGCTCTGCAGCTGGTAATACCCCGCCTGTTCGAGCGCAAGTATCATTTCTTTCGCGGCAAATACAGTGCCGGTGGCCGTGACATACTCCCTGATCGATTTCAGCTCAAGCTCTTTGACTCTCACCGG
>JAZFSR010000278.1:0-5360 GCA_036446295.1 Candidatus Aminicenantaceae bacterium | reverse complement strand
AATTCAGCAAGATGAGATATTCTTTTTACGTCCTCAAGAAAATCGGTCTTCCCCTTTTTTTCTAAAAAGTATTCGAGCTCAGGACTGCTGTCGAAGTGGTCCTCTATGGTCATTTTTCCCCGGCTGGTAATCAATGCAATGTTTCGGATACCCGACATTACGGCCTCTTCCACACCATACTGAATGATGGGTTTGTCAACCACTGGAATCATTTCTTTCGGTAAAGCCTTTGTAGCGGGAAGAAACCGGGTTCCAAATCCGGCCGCCGGGATAACAGCCTTGTGTATATTCATCTTTTCAATCCCCTAAAAAAAACTGGGGAAGGGATTTGACCCTTCCCCAAAATGTTACATTCAAAATAAATATCAGGGATATGAACTTGCCTTATCGTCCTGCCTTATTTTACCCACTGGTAAATGAGAGAAAGGTTAAGAGCTAAAATCTTCATTCCGTAAACACCCGGCATCTCATTGGCCCCAAGCGGAAGGAAGGCGATGTCTCTTTCTTTTCCGAAGAGGTATTCGGCCGTGACATCGATTGTAAAATTGTTCATAACGATACCGACTCCTCCTGAAATCGCATTGAAGTCAAAACCGGGAACAAGCACATTCAAGGTCGTATCAGGTGAAGGTGTTGGGTCATTATAGTATCCCACACGAAGAGCAAGAGTATCACTGGCCCAATATTCAACTCCAAATCTAAACTGCCATTTATCTTCCCACAGAAGCTCTAAATCAGCCTCATCAGCAAGCATTCCCTGCCAGATTAAATCTGTATAATTTGTTTCTACAACATCAAGTTTTCCCCAATTGGTGTAGTGGCCGTCAGCGGTGATAGTGATATTTTCGGCAGGTTTAAATGCAACGCCGATTCCCAACCACATCGGAGAAATGACCTCCCGGTTAAAGGTTGTCTCTCCTGGTAATCCCAAACCAGTGAGTCCCTCAATGCTCGCATCACCGTCGAATTTAACTGTAATGGGAGTCCGGAACGACACGCCAATGCTCAACTGCTCAATGGGTTTAAACAAGGCCCCGATTGTGCCTCCAAAACCCCAGCCATGTGAGTCCTCAGTATACTGACCAAGGTCATAATCGACATACATGAGACCATAATCAGGGTGCATGTAAGGGACAAGCGTAGAACCAGCCGTCCTCTGGATTTGAAATATTCCATAATTGATGTTTAAGGCAGCTCCAAGAAAGAACATTTCGCTGATTTTGACAGCAACAGCCGGGGAAATGGATAACTGCCCTATGAAACTTTTCCAAATCGTATCTTGATTTCCTTCGCCGGGGATACCCGATAAAAACTTAAGATCAGCACCATTCCACGTAGCACCTAAACCAGAGGGAGTGTATACGCCGATTCCGGCAACGATATTATCTCCAACCGGCGTGAAAAATCCGACCATTCCGGCAGGATACATTTTGGATCCAGTCTCAGCATTAATACCTAAGAGATCGAACTGATATGTTCCCTTTGGTATGATGATATCACCGGAAAGCCCGAAGGTTGTCGCCTCGAGCTGAGCTAAACCTGCTGGATTCCACATTACAGCGCTGAAATCATCGGCTAAACCGACAAAAGCCCCACCCATGGCCACCATACGAGCACCCAGGCCGTTGAGGTTAAGCCCGTTAGAAAATCCGAAAGAACTCAAGAAAATAAGACAAGTCAGAACCGCTAGCAATGTTTTTGTTTTTTTCATATTGCCTCCTAATATTAACCCTGTTTTTACGACATTTCCCTTCATTTGTCAATAGAAAGAGGATTTTGATAATTCCAGATTTGTGCCATTTATTTTTTACGTCAGCGGCTGCCGCTTTTTATCTTTTCCCTCATTTCATTCAGTAAATTTAAAGCCTCAAGAGGAGTTATTTTTGAAATATCCGTTTTGTTGATGACCTCACGTATCTCGTCTAGAATTCTCGAATCCTCATCTGTCTGGAACAACAATCCTTGCGATTTATCCTGTTTTTGTGACGAATGATAGGCAATTGTTGGATGCCCGGTATCATCTAATTCCTTTTTTTCCAGATTGAAAAGAATTTCTTTAGCCCGGACAACCACCGGCTTCGGGATTCCTGCAAGCTTGGCCACGTGGATACCAAAGCTCTGGTCGGATGGGCCCGGAATAATTTTCCTCAAAAAGATAATATTATCTTCCCATTCTTTGACGGAAATATGGAAATTCTTTATCCGATCGTGCGTGAATTCCAATTCTGTCAATTCATGGTAATGGGTGGCAAATAATGTTTTTGCTCTTTGTCCCTCTTTTTCATGAAGATACTCGGTCACGGCCCAGGCAATACTGAGGCCGTCAAATGTACTCGTTCCCCTGCCAATTTCATCGAGAAGAATCAAGCTTTTTGATGTGGCATTATTGAGGATATTCGCCGTTTCCAGCATTTCAACCATAAATGTAGACTGGCCAACAGTGAGAAAATCCATGGCCCCAATCCGAGTGAAAATTCGGTCCACCAGACTTATCTCAGCTGAGCTCGCCGGAACGAACGACCCCATATGTGCAAGAATACATATGAGGGCCACCTGCCTAAGATAGGTGGATTTCCCCCCCATGTTGGGACCGGTAATAATGAGGATCTGCTCATCATTTTTGTTAAGTACGGTGTCGTTGGGAATAAACGGCTCCTCAGTGGTCAGCTCGATCACCGGATGGCGTCCATCACGAATATCAATAATATTCCCGTCGCTGACCTTCGGGCGGCAGTAATTACGCTGGGATGCTCCTTCCGCCAGAGAAACCAGCACATCCAGAACGGCGATACATGAAGCTATTTTCTGCAGCCTGGGACTTTCTACGGATATTTTTTCTCTGACTTCAAGAAAGAGTTTATGTTCTAATTCCCCTATCCGTTCTTCTGCATTGAGGACCTTGTCTTCGTATTCCTTTAGCTCAGGCGTGATGAAACGCTCTGAATTGACGAGTGTCTGTTTACGGATATAATCCCCAGGCACATGAGAAAGATTCGATTTTGTGACATCGATATAATATCCAAAAACCTTGTTGTAGCGAATTTTCAAGGAAGAGATGCCTGTTCTTTCGCGCTCCTTTTTCTCAAGCCCGGAGATAAAGGTTTTTCCGGAATGGCTGATTTTTCTCAAATCATCCAGTTCAGAAGAATATCCTTCCTTTATAATTCCACCATCGGTCAAAAAAAACGCGGGTTCATCCATAATGGCCGACTCGATGATCAGAACGATGTCCTCGGCATTATCCCACTCTTTATGAATGCGCTTCACCTTTTCAGCCTGAATGGAACCCAATTGTGATTGCAGCAGTGGAAGAGGAAAGAGTGATTTTTTTAGTGATACCAAATCTCGGGCATGAGCCACTCCTAAAGAAATCTTCCCGGTCAACCGCGCCAGATCATGAATCCCTTTTAAATCCTCTCTGATTTTCTGCCGCTCAATACTTTTGTTGAGAAATTCCTCGACAGAATCAAGCCTGGCCTCTATTTCCGGCAAACTCTGGCTGGGCTGTATGAGCCAGGTCTTAAGAAGTCGGCCGCCCAAGGATGTGATAGTAAAATCGATAACATCCAGAAGGGATCCCTTCACATGGGCATCCCTCAGATTTTTTACAAGTTCAAGATTTTTAATCGTTGCGGCGTCCAAAATCAGAGACAAATCGGAAGGAAGATAGGAAATCGAATGAATCAAAGAAAGAGAATCCTTTCTGAGTTGTTTGATATAGAGGAGAAGAGCTCCGGCAGCAGATACAGCCAGATCTTTATCAGCCAAATCGAATCCTGCAAGAGATTTCACTCCAAAGTGATCCTGCAAGAGATTCTTCGACTGAGTAAAATCAAAAGTCCAATCCTCTCGAGGGCTTTTCAAAGATATTAGCACATCATTTTTTCCAAGAACGCTTAATATCCGGTCCTTTTGCCCTTCTGGAAAAATAATTTCCTTGGGAGAAATCTTAAACAGCTCATCGGACAGAAGTCTATCTTCATTAGAAAGACTCTGCGCTGTTCTCATCTGTCCGGAGGCAAGATCCACAACAGCCATACCCCAACCGCCGCCTTGCTCAAAAAAGAGACTCGAAACATATATGTTTTCCTTGGCCTCATCCAGATCGATTTCAACAGCCGTACCTGGCGTTAAGATTTTGACCACATCCCGGTCAACAATCCCTTTTGACAGTTTTGGATCCCCGACCTGTTCGCAGATAGCCACTTTGAGACCATGTTTGAGAAGCTTCACCAAATAGGAATCAATGGCGTGATATGGAACTCCACACATCGGAACCTTATGCCGGGACGTCAGTGTGATACCTAGAATCGGAGAGGCAATTTTAGCATCATTGAAGAACATCTCATAAAAATCACCCAGACGATACAACAACAGCGCATCCTTATGCATTGCCTTCATACGATGATACTGCTCCATCATCGGAGTGGTTGTATTCTTCTTGGCCATGACAGCCTAACAAATATACTTCCCACTCTCCCTTTTTTCAAGCCTGGAATAAAGAAATAGTCCCAACAACTGTGCTAATTATTAGTTCTGGGATCTAGAAAGGAATGATGGAGAAATCCGTTCACGGGGACAAGCGAGCATGGTTCCTCCGTGTTTATTTTAGAGTCGGACGGAACCCTTACGAGGTATGTCTCCATTCCTCGCTGAAGCTCCGGGCGGAGACACACTTCTCGACGTCCATCCGACTCCACTGCAGGTGTTATACTAGGGACGATCCCTCCCCCCCCCAGATTTGCCTTGAGAAGATGAAGGGAGGGCGAAGCGGTGTATCTCTGCGCGCAACGACGGAGGAGTGAGGACGGAGGTGCGCCGCGGAGGGGTCCCGCCTTCATCTCAAGCAGAAGAAAATGAAGCGGGTTTTCCAATCGATTTTCTAATTCACGGAACTGTTTTTTTACACAGTTGTTGGACCACTTTCTCTCATAAAGAGTGGCCTGTCCCTCCTATTTATGGTATAGAACTATTTGGATAATATTCGATGAACATTGACCTGATGAGGCAGATCGATAGAAAATTAGGGATCCCTCTCTGTTTTTTGTTTTCCATCCTCAATGGGATAAAAAATCTCTTTAAAAAAAAATCTTTCATTAAAGATTCCAGAAAAATTTTGTTCATCGAGCTGTCCGAGATGGGAAGCATGGTTCTGGCTTTCTCTCTTTTTAAGAAAACGAAGGAATTGTTTCCCGATGCCGAGCTTTATTTCCTCACATTTCAAAAGAATAGATATGCTATAGATATTCTTGATGTTATCCCAAAAGAGAATGTTTTGGTCATCGACGATTCTTTTCTTTTTGTATTTCTAAAGACGGCCATACGGTCTTTGAGACATCTCCGAAAGAAAAAAATTACTA
>JAZFSR010000277.1:0-8469 GCA_036446295.1 Candidatus Aminicenantaceae bacterium | reverse complement strand
AGTTTTTTCTTTATTTCTTCTTCAGAGTCGGATTCTTCGAATTTAGAAATTTCTTTTTCTAAACAATGAGTGATAAATTCTTCGGGTGAAGAATATCCCGCTAATTCCGCAAACTTTTTGACTTTGTCCATCAAATCTTTTTCGAGTTTCACTTTTGCCTTTCCCATATTTATCTCCTTATTCCTAAAAAATAGAATTCCCAATCATGTCCTTCGGTTTTTCTATCCCGAAGAGTTGAAGAATTGTGGCGGTCAGATCAAAGAGAGCGGGAGCCTCAGATAATATTTTTTTATTGGTGAAGAGGATTCCTGGTATAACCTCAGGATCCATGCAGTGATCCCCACTCCATTTCTGTTTATTATCCTCTAAGATGTTTTCGGGAATTCCACCTAATGGGGTAGCCCATGAGGCGCGGTAACCCCGGTTGTAGCCAATAATAAGTTCGGGGGCATTGTTTGAATAGGGTCCCTGATAGATTTCCTTTGAAAGATAGGCTTTGAGAACAGGTTTTTCTCCAGTTTCAGGATCAGTGAATTCCTCGAGTTTTCGAGCAATTTCATGAACGAGGTTGTCCATTTCAGTACCGGAAGAGACGATCCCTTCAGCCTCTCGTTCTTTTTGATTGATGTATAGACTGTTGATTCCAAGGGCGTAGGCTTTCGTTCTTGTCCAGTCTGTATTATCGAAGCTGGCATTCTTAGGATTCCAGGGTTTCCAGG
The DNA here is from genome assembly GCA_036446295.1 of Candidatus Aminicenantaceae bacterium. Classification (GTDB taxonomy): domain Bacteria; phylum Acidobacteriota; class Aminicenantia; order Aminicenantales; family Aminicenantaceae; genus JAUWVG01. The sequence goes on along the minus strand of JAZFSR010000277.1, from coordinate 7,750 downwards.
GATTGATGAGTGTGTGGTATCCGTTATCTTTGAGCCAGGTGTTGAGGTGAAATGACCGCCGGTAAGATGTGAATCCATGGTCGGACATGACCATAAGAACAGTATTTTTGTCCGTTTTTTGTACGGCTTTTTCCAGAATTTTATCCGCTTCGATGTAGATATTCTCAATAGTTTTTCCATATTTTTCTGCCAGCTTGGAATCATACATCGGATGCTGTTTATCTATGAGCCTCCAGAACATGTGCTGCCTTTCATCGGTACTGGAGACATAGTAAAAAAGAAGCCCTGAATCGAATCTTGAGAGCTCATAGTCAAACATTTCTTTTCTCTCTCTGAGGACGACATCTTCTAAAGCCAGGAATTCGCTTTCATCAAATATGCCGTGGTCGAGAGCCGCTGATTCTGCAGGAAAACCTTTAGTATGAAAAGAGCCGAATTTTTTCCCGAGTTCTTTGATATAGCTATCGGGGGTTGATATCGGGAGTGCCGGATCTTCGGGATCGATGTTGATCGATGAAACATAGAGTTTTATCGAATTGGGGCCAACGTGCTGGAGATAAAATTTGCAGATCCCGCTCACAGATTGAGTCGGAATCATTTTGAAACTGACTTTTTTCCAATCACTCCATTCCCCTTGGTTGAGGATAAAGACATGATCCTGGATGACAACTTTAGCCACAGGGTGCACGGGGTCTATATACACTTGGAATTCTATTTGTGATTGAGGCTGGTCTTTTTTAAACATATTGATCGGACCGGGCAGTGACGCATCCATACGGTTTCCGATCACATAGACATCATAAATTTCTCCGCCACCGAGACCCTGATTGATTTCGGCTCCTTCTGTCGTAAAATAATGAAATCGATTGGAGTAGCCCAAGGAAAGCTCGGGAGTGCCCATTCCGGAAAGAGTCCGTTGTTTCGAGGGAACAGGAGGATAATTTGCAGGCATCTTGAAGACAGTGGCCGGGATATCATAGTCTTCAAGTATTTGCCAGAATGCCCGTCCTTTACGGAGGTTGATGATATCTCCTCCGGATAGGGGAAGAACGAGTTTGCCTATAGAAATGGTTTTTGGAGTCCCCTCTGATTTTGTTGCCGAAAATTCAGGGAAGTACGTCTCCGGATTCCGGTGAAGAAAATCAAAAATGCCGTGACCACCCGGATTCATTCCGGTGATAAAATTAGACCAGGCCACAGGGCTTTGTGGAGGGGTGCTGGTGCGGAGAGGTTTAAAATCTCCTTGACTGCGCAGCTTGGAGAAAGCCGGCAGTTTTCCTTGGTTCATAAACGTGTTCATAAGTTGAGGATCCAGGCCATCAAGCCCCAGGATAATAACTTTTTTTTCCGTGTCGATTTTCCCGGATCCATTCGAAAGGAGGTGAGAGCCTTTTCCTAAGGCCATCATAGAGCCGGCAGTCAGACCTAGTTTTAGAAAGTCTCTTCTATTTATATCAGTCATTTTTTGCGTCCTTCCACGAGAGACTTCCCATCCATGTATATAGGAGGAGCGATTCCAAAAAGTTCAAGCACTGTTGGTGCTATATCAACGATAGATGGGGTCGATGTCGCGATTTTATGAGTTGAAAAGAATACTCCCGGAACTATTCGAGGATCGATGCAGTGATCTCCACTCCATGCCTTTGTGTTGTCTTCAATTATAGTGGAATGGACCTTTCCTTTCACGGAATCCCATGAAACCCGGTACCCTTCACCGTATCCCACAATGAAGTCGGGGCAGTTGTCAAGATAAGGGCCCTGCGGGAGTTCGTCTCTGTCAAATATTTTGTTGATTGTTTTCTGGCCGTTGTCTCCATCTTTGAGTTCACTCAGTTTTTGAATGATTTCTTTTTTAAGGGCTTGAGTCTCTTCTCCGGGATTGACAATGCCTTTGCTTTCCCGTCCTTTTTGATTGATGTAGATCCCACCCAATCCTAAACCATAGGCTTTGGTTCCGGACCAATCGACATCCTTGAACCATTCATCACTGTCTTTCTTTCCCTCTTTTAGAGAGAGATAGCCGTTAATGTAGAGCCATGAGTTGATATTGACGCCCCGGCGGAAGGATTTTATTCCGTGGTCCGACATGACTATCAGGCAGCTTTTTTTCCCCAGCTTAGCGATAACTTTTCCGATGAGGTCATCCATTTTTATGTACAGCTCTTCGATGACATTGGCGCTCATTTTTGCTTGGCCGGTTTTGAGTGCCGGATGTTTTTCATCCAGATAACGGTAAAACATGTGCTGAAGGCTGTCTGTCGTTTCGAACCAGCTTATCACGGTGCCTTTTTTGGTCTTGTCCAAGGCATTAAACAGCATTTCTTCCCATTCACGGTGGTTGGCATAGGACAGTTCTAAAAATGCCTCCTCAGAAAGGACATTCTCATTGAGGGCCCATGTATCGTTGGCTTCTCCCAGCGTAACAAAACTCCCTAAGAGTTTGGAAAGATAAACGGAATAGACATAGGGGTGAGATATGGGAAGGGCCGGTTTTTCCGGATCAATATTGAGCGGTGTGACATACATTTCAAAAATAGGGTGGATTTGAGACACATAAAAACGGCAGATGGCTCTGACCTTGATTCCCAAACCCGGCCGGAATGTCACTTTGATCCAGTCGGAGAATGTTCTAAATTTAAGGTTGATTTGTTGACCGGAGACCTCGATTTGGACTTGATTTTTCTCTTTATCGATGGTGATCACCAGAGGGAGGCGGAGTTCCTCGGTCTTCTTGAGCATCGTATTTTCAGGGCCGGAAAGGTACGTACGGATAACATTGTTTTGTTGTGTGACATGGATGTTTTCCCCGCCCTCACGTTTTTTTAATTTTTCGCTATCTTCTGTGTAGAAAAAAAATGTTCCCTGGCTTCCTTTTAAGTCCGGGGCACACATGCCTGAGAGGAGGTGGCCCCGGAATTTCTCAGGGGGGAAGGTGATGGGAATCCTCAAGATTGTGCTGAATACGCCGTTTTCTCCGAGTATTTTCCAGAATGGGACACTTTTTCGCATCCCTCTTATCTCTGGCTTGGACAGGGGAATATTGTATTTTCCAAGAGAAAGGACTTTTTTGGGTTTTCCAATTCGGGCGGAAGAGAGTTCAGGAAGGTACGTTTTAGGATCACGGCTGAGGAAATCAAAGATGTTGTGTTTAGCCGGATGACAGCCTGTCATAAATGAGGACCATGCGACAGGGGAAATAGAAGGGATGGTTGTCTCCAAAGGGGCATAACATCCGGTTTTTCTGAGCTCGGAAAAATTTGGAAGTTTCCCTTCAGCCATAAATTTTTCTGCGAGTACTGGATCCATTCCGTCCAAACCGACAATAACCAATCTGTCGATAAGACTTTTTTTATAGGCTTTTTGACCTCGAATTAAATGAAAGAAAAAACGAAACGGCCAGGAGAGAAAAGTAAAAATGGCGAGAAAAAACGTAACAATAAGGACTAGAAATGACGACAGAAAAGCGAATCCGGCTCCCGGCCCGACATAGGCATGAAGAGGGAGAGAGAGCCAAACGAAAGCTAAAAGTAACCAACGGCTTTTTTGGAAGAATATTGATTTTATTGAAATTGAGGCCTGTTGATTATTTTTGCGTTTTAATGTGTTTTTATTTGTCATTTTGGACTTATATGAGCCGGGCCAATATGATGGGTGCAAGATCTGATATGGAAAGATCGAATTCCACCTGATTACACGACCAGAAAAAGGCATCGTCCCAAGTGTGCATGCCCTGCAAATTAGATCTACCAAAAAGGTCTTTTTTTTTGATGGAACCTTTCATGTCGAAACCATATTCTGAAAGAACAATCAGATCGGGGCCCCGTGAACAAAGTGGTCCTGAATAGATGTCATCTGTATCAAAAACCTTCCGCACAATTTTTTGTCCCAAGTATTCTAGATTTTCTAATTTAGCTGCAATTTCGGTCTTTAATGATTTTTTTTCTTCCGGTTTGATGCATCCGTTTGGAAATTTATCTTTGTCATGAAGATAGATCCGATTGGGATCCATGGCAAAAGCCTTTGATGAAGGTGATAGATCCGTTAGGCTTTCGGGAGAAGGGGTTTGAAATGAAAGATACCCATTTTTCTCAAGCCAAACGTTAAGATACACTTCCTGTTTTATGCCCGTAAATCCATGATCGGAGAGAAGATATAATCCTTCATCGGTTCCATTCAAGCCGTGGAACGAAGTAAAGATTTTTTCTAAAAACTTGTCGATTTGCCTATAATAGTCGATAAATTTCTGGTGATAGACATGGTTTGCATCGAGATAGGCATCCCATAGAAAATGGTGAAGCCTGTCTGTTCCGGTGATCACGATCTCAAAATAATCCCAGTCTTCATTCCAGAAATAATCAAACGCTTTTTGACGTCCGGCAAGAGTTTTTGATAGTTCGTCCCAAAGAAAAGCATGGTCTTCCCGAGATTTTGGGATGTCGATGTCGATGTGGTAGTCCATTTGATCGAGAGTGGTTTCAATGGTTCTGGGGAAGACCGCTCTGGATAAATCCAGAGCGACAAATCCGGATACCAGCACACCGTTAATAGGTCGGGCAGGATAAGTAGACGGTTGGTTGATGATGATACTCTTTTTTTTGTTCTGTCCGAGGTTATCCCAAAATGTTTCTTTTTTAATGTCTGAAAAATTTGGGAATCTGAGATCGTATGAATTGTCTTTAAAGTCGGTAAAGCCGAAAATGCCGTGTGTCCCGGAATTTGTGCCTGTCATAAAATCTGTCCAGCTTACGGCTGATATTTCAGGTAAACTGGCTTTCATCTCATGGAGGGAACCCCTTTCAATGAGTTGAGCGAAAGCCGGCATTACCCCCCTTTGTGTGAGATCTTTTATAAGAGAGAAGGGGACGCCATCCAGTCCGATGACGCAGGCTTTGTTTTTTTTTGTCTTTTTAAAAAGGCTCATGAAAACAACTTATTATAACACGCGTATTATAGATGAGGTTCAGGGAGTGCGCAAGCAAGGGGGATTTGTTTTCCGTTATTCGACAAATAATACTCAGGACAGAATGATTCTTGCATCGACAATGGAACAGCCTTTTCCTTTTTCATAGACGATTAGAGGATTTAAATCCAATTCTTTAATATCGTCAAAGTCTGTCACAAGCTGAGACAGCCTCTTTAGACAATCGGCAATGGCCTCTGTATCATAGATAGGATCTCCGCGAAAACCTTCAAGAAGCTTATATGTTTTGGTCTTTTTAATCATGATTTCAGCTGTAAGTTCCCTGATGGGTGCAAGTCGAAAGGTGACATCCTCCAGAGCCTCAACGTATATGCCTCCGAGTCCAAACATCAATGTTGGTCCAAATTGTGGATCTCTGTTCATGCCCAGAATGACTTCTTTTCCTTTTCCCGCCATTTCTTCCACAATCACTCCGACAATTTTCGCGTTTGGTTTCCTTTTCCGGATGTTTTTGAGGATATCTTGATAGGCCTTCTTCACTTCCGCCTTATTCTGAAGGTTGAGTTCGACTCCTCCAAAATCAATTTTATGGAGGATGTCCGGAGAGACGATTTTAAGAACAACAGGGAAACCGATGTCTTGGGCGGCCTCTTGAGCTTCTTTTTCACTGGCGGCAATTTGAGAACGGATCACAGGGAATTTATACGCTTTAAGCACATTATAGGCTTCTTGTTCGAAGAGGAAAGATCTCCCGTCTTTTCTTACCGCATTAAAAATCTCTTTGGCTTTGGATTTATGAACCTTATATTTTTTGATTCCGGTTTTAGGACGGCTGAGCCACTCAGTAAATTTTGTCATTTCCGCTAAGACCCGCGCTGCGGATTCGGGAAATCTGTATGTCGGGATCCCGTTTTCTTCAAGGATATGGATGCCTCCAGACACATCATAGATTCCGAGGAAGGAGCAGAGGATAGGTTTGCTGTAGGTTTTGGCTGCTGTGACAATGGTGTTTGCAATTTTCTCTACATTTGTGAAGGCTGTAGGAGTGAGAATGATGAGGGCGGAATGGATTTCCTTTTGAGTGAGCGTTTCTCGAATAGCGGCTTCATAAAGTTCATGCTGGGCCTCTGCGATCAGATCAATAGGATTGTTAATATTGGCGGTAGGGGGCAGCAAAGTTTTGAGCTTGTTCTTTAGACTTGGTGAAAAGGGAGCGATTTCCAATCCGTTCTGGATGAGTGCATCGGTAGCTAGAATCCCGGGGCCTCCGGAGTTCGTTATAATGACAACATTGTTTCCCTGGGGTTTGGGTTGACTGGAAAAAGCTTTTACGATGTCGAACACTTCTTCCAGGGAATTTCCTCGAAGCACCCCACACTGCTCGAAGATAGCATCATAGACTTTGTCCGAACCGGCCAGAGATCCGGTATGAGAAGAAGCGGCCTTGGCTCCCAGAGCTGTCCGGCCGGCCTTCAAGGCAATTATAGGCTTTGGGTTTGTGGGGTGGCTTGTGATTTCTCTGGCTATGGACATAAATTCTCTTCCATTCACAAGATCTTCTAGGTACATCAGAATGACATCCGTGTTTTTGGCATCTTTCAGATAGAGCAGAAGTTCATTTTCGTTGACTCCTGCTTTGTTTCCCATGCTGACAAACATGGAAAATCCAACATTGGCCTCCTTGGCATAATCCAGGACGGCTACACAGAGAGCTCCGCTTTGTGACATAAAGGCAATATTCCCTTCCTTAGGCATCTGTGTGCCAAATGTGGCATTCATGGATGACTGAGGAGATGTGTTCATCACACCTAAGCAGTTTGGGCCGACAAGAGAGATGCTGTATTTATCACAGATCTTTTTGATATTTTCTTCGGCCTTTATACCTTGTCCTCCTACCTCTTTAAATCCGGCAGTGATGACGATGACTCCCTTGATTCCTTTCTTTCCGCATTCCTCCAAAACCTCCGGGACAAATTGAAGAGGAACGATGATTACTGCCAAATCGATGACATCTGGAATTTCAATGACATTGGGATAGCATTTGATTCCTAGAATTCCTTTAGCCAGGGGATTGACGGGATAGACGATGCCTTGGAAACGGCTGTCGATCAAATTAGCCAATAGTGAATATCCTACACTTCCGGGTTTCCGTGAGGCTCCGATAACGGCAATGGATTTTGGATCAAAAATAGCATCAAGCTTGTTCATTGTGTTCGTGTTCCTCAAAAAAAATGAGTCTTCATTCTGCTGCATTTTAATTCCTCCAGCTTTAAAAAGCAATGAATAGACGATGTAATCCTCCCCATTTCCATGATTTCCAATTAATCTTAGAGTCGGACGGAACCCTTACGCATCCCCCTGACATCTTGTGATGTTTTCAGGCATGTGCTATATTCATTTTTTTCGAGAACTAACCTGAATTGGAGATGAATGATTGACTGAAAAACTTAAAGTTTCATGTCCCAACTGTGCAGCTACGAATAATTATCCTCTTAGTGATCAGGGAAAAAAGGTTGTGTGTGGACGCTGTAAGAGTCTGCTTCCCAAACCTGGAACAGTCATTGAACCGACTCCCGAACAGACACAAAAATTGTTGCAGCATGCTTCACTGCCGGTACTTGTAGATTTTTATTCACCGACCTGTGCACCATGCCATATGATGAATCCAATCGTCGAGAGTCTCGCGTCGAGAAGAGCCGGTGAGATTATGGTCATAAAAATCAATGTCGATAGTTACCAACAGCTTGCAGCACGCTTCGGTGTTCAAGGTGTGCCCACATTTGTCATTGTCCATAAAGGAACAGAGAGAGATCGAATGAGCGGAACCGT
>JAZFSR010000276.1:0-2856 GCA_036446295.1 Candidatus Aminicenantaceae bacterium | reverse complement strand
CCGTTTGCTCCTCTTCCTCAGGCCTATGCCTATGACTATCTCGAAATTCAACTCACATTTGAGCATGCAAAATGAAAACAAAAATCATTCTTATCTTGACTGTTTTGTTTTTTATCGGCGGGATTATTCTCCTGTCTCAAGACAGAGTCACGCTCCAAATTGGAGAGGGAATGCCGGCTTACCGCCTGGCCATCCCAAAGTTCATCACACACGATTCTTCCCCAGAGGTGAAGACGGCCGCAGAGGAACTCTATAAGACTATCTATGCCGATCTCAAATACAGCCTGATATTCAGTCCCCTCCGTGAAAGCGACTACTCCTATATCCGCACGTTAGATCCGGAAGAAATATTATTTAAGGAATGGGAATCCATACAGGCCCAGATCCTTTTTGTCGGAGAAATTTCTCAGGGAGAGGATAAGGATATCATTTTTGAAGGCAAGCTCTACGATGTTAAGGCCGGCGAACGCATCACGGGAAAAAGATACACCGGAGACGCCAGCCTGCTTCGTTTGATGGCGCACAGGATGTCGGATGAGGTGACGAAGATGTTTGGGGAACCTCCCCTTTTCCAGTCCAAAATCGCTTTCATCTCCGAGCGCGATGGAAACCCAGAACTGTATATGATGGACTATGACGGCTTCAACCCGGTAAGACTCACCTTCAACGAAACCGTGGATTATATGCCGGGCTGGTCCACCGATGGAAAAAAAATCGCCTATACTTCCTACAGAGGGGACAAGGCCACTCTCTGGCTCTATTCCATTTATGAGGGCACGAGAAGCTTGGTGTTTGACGAAGGAACAACGTATGGTACGGTCTTTTCCCCAGACGGAAAAAAAATGGCTTTCTGTTCCTCGGAAGACGAGGGGAACTCGGAAATTTATACGGCCAACAGCGATGGGACAAGAATTAAACGTATTACATTCAATAAAGCCATCGATACGGCGCCGACATGGTCTCCCAACAGCCGTTTTATCGCCTTCACCTCGGATCGCGGCGGCACTCCTCAAATCTATGTCATGGATGCCGAGGGTTCCAATATTGAACGTGTCAGCTTTGGAGGAAATTACTTCGATGGGCCGGCATGGTCTCCCACAGCCAATACGATCGCCTTCGTTTCCCGAGTAAATCAGGTTTTTGATATATACTTACTCAACCGGGATACCAATAGGATGTTAAAACTCACAGAAAGTATTGCTCGCAATGAATATCCCACATGGTCTCCGGACGGAAGACACATCATCTATTCTTCAAATAGAAGCGGATCCATTCAGCTCTGGACAATCGATTATAATGGATCGAACCGCCGCCGGCTGACATCTTCGGGAGTGAACAAACTTCCTGATTGGTCACGTTGAACCACAAAATGAATAACTCACATTTTATATCCCCAAGAAAAAATGGTTACGAGCATTTGACATAAAGGTATTTTATAGGTATATAAATAAGACAATAATCAAGACGTTCCTAACAGAACAGAGGAAATTGTAGACTCTAAGGAGGTCAAATGAAAAAAACGATAATATTTTCGCTAACTTTCCTTCTGATCTTTGGATTTTTTATCTCATGTAAGAAAAAAGTCGAAGAGACTCCACCCCCGCCTCCACCTCAAGTTAAAGAACAACCTAAAATAGAAAAAGTAGAAAAACCTTTTGTCGTCAAGGAACCCGTATTGACGGAAGAGGAACTTTTCATGCAGAAGTCCCTTGAAGAGCTTAATAGTGAAGCTCCTCTCGGAATGGTCCATTTCGACTACGACAAATATTTTATCAGGGAAGATGCCAAGCCCATCCTGGAAGCCAATGCTGCCTACATGAAAAAGTGGGGATCTGTTAAATTATTGATTGAAGGACACTGCGATGAAAGGGGCACAGAAGAATACAATCTTGCCTTGGGAGAAAAACGGGCTAAAAGTGCCTTTGATTATCTTGTATCTTTAGGCGTTCCCGCAGATAGGATGAAAACCATCTCTTATGGAAAGAGCCAGCCTCTGGATCGCGGCTCGAACGAAATCTCCTGGCAGAAAAACAGAAGAGCTCATCCCACCATCATCGAAAAATAACATCGATAGATGAAAAAAGGGGTTACTGCAGTCCTTGCCCTTTTTCTGATATCTGCAGTACTTTTCGCTCTCGGCGATCAGAGCAAGAAGACTTACGAACTCATCTACCAGGACCTTCAGCGGCTTACACAGCACGTACTCGACCTCGAAAAAACAGCAGATCAGAATAGCGAAGACATTCAATCCCTCAAGAAAATACTCCAAGAACTGCTCACTCTCAGTTTGCGCTTCCAGACCGCACAGGCAAGTATAAAAGAAGACCAAAAACAAATCCCTCCCCAGTTCCAGGTGGTTTTAACCAAATTGGATGCTCTCGATATCAAGCTCAATAATTTTTCAGCCGGGCTTCTGGAAATCAAAGAGATCATCCTGACTCCTCCTGAGCCTCAACCGGCAGAACAATCAGAGGAAGAAGAAAGAGATATTGAAGAAGAAATGAAGACAGAGACTAGAGAAGAACAGCTGAAAGAGGAAGTCCTCATCGAAGAGCCGCAGGAAGACATGGAACAAAATCCTGAAATTCCGCAGCTCTCACCACAAGAAGTTTATAATATTTCCTATTCAGATTATCTCAACGGCAATTATCAGATGGCCATTGATGGATTCACTCTTTATCTCGATCAGTTTTCCGACAGCCCGGTTGCCGATGATGCCGCCTACTGGATAGGAGAATGTTACTTCAGTCAGGATAAATTTGAAGAAGCCGCTGTACAATTTACCGAACTTATACTTAACTTTCCCGAAGGAGATAAGATTCCCTCAGCATACCTAAAAAAAGGAATAAGCCTCCT
>JAZFSR010000275.1:0-5715 GCA_036446295.1 Candidatus Aminicenantaceae bacterium | reverse complement strand
TTAATTATTCCCTTTAATATGACGGCCTCAGGCACTCTGATAAAATAATCAACGATATTTGAGGCATCTTCTGCCGGAGCCGGAATAGTCTGGATTTTTATAAAGTTCTCAAATGAATCGATGTCTATTTTGGGAATGTAGTTGTTAAAATTCAGAATACGCAGTCGTCTTTCCCGCGTATGGGGGAGTCTCCTTTCGGCATACACTTCACATTCATCTTCCTCCCAACCGGTAATTTCTATATTGCCGGCCATGTTTTGCATGGAGAGAGTTCCTCCCGGAAGAAATGGTAAAAACCGCTGAAATTCCTCAAAAGGCTGAAGCTCTATCGAACCAGGGTAGTCATAAATGGCAATGATACAGGAACCAAGAAACCCTAAACACAAGGAAAGAAATAGAATGCTCTTTAACCTCTTCTTCATGCTTTTATACACTTTATTATACGACAAATAGGCTTCCGAGTTCCAATTTAAGTTTTTTGATGTTTTTCCTTTTTTTCTTGAAACAAAGAAGAATATTTGTCATATTAGATTTTTAGAATTTTTACCTGGTCCCACTCTAGGAGATTAATATGGGCGGTCTTTTTGGAGTCATTGCCAAAGAAGATTGTGTCAACGATCTTTTTTACGGAACAGATTACCACTCTCATCTTGGAACAAAACGCGGAGGGCTTGCCGTTACACATTCGGACACACTTATCCGCTTTATACACAATATTGAAAATGCTCAATTCAGATCGAAATTTGAAGATGACATCCTCAAAATGCATGGAAATAAAGGGATTGGCGTCATCAGTGACTACGAAGACCAGCCCATTCTCATCCGGTCACATCTGGGCAACTACAGTATTGTTACAGTAGGTGTCGTCCAGAATGCAGACGCGATCGTCCAAAAAGCTTTTGGAAAAGGGGCCGTTCATTTTTCAGAAATGAGTGGTGGTGAAATAAATCCTACAGAACTTATTGCCGCAATCATCAATCAAGAATCCACATTTGAGGATGGGATCCGAAGTGCACAAGAAAAAATAGAAGGTTCATGTTCTCTCCTTCTACTTACGGATAAAGGAATCTATGCAGCCAGAGACAAAGTCGGAAGAACCCCTATCATTATAGGAAAAAAACCCGGCAGTTATGCAGCCACACTTGAAACGTGTGCCTTCCCCAACCTTGGATACGAAATCACAAAATTCTTGGGACCGGGTGAAACCGTACTGATCACAGAAGACGGAGTCGAGCAGAAGATTCCTCCAGGCCCGACACTACAGATCTGCAGCTTTCTGTGGGTGTATTATGGATATCCTGCCTCGAGTTACGAAGGCATCAATACCGAAAAAGTGAGATACACTTGTGGCGCTTATCTCGCCAAGAACGATGACTTAGATGTGGATCTCGTCGCCGGAATCCCTGATTCCGGTACCGGCCATGGCCTCGGATATGCCGCTGAAGCCGGGATTCCCTTTAAACGACCCTTCGTCAAGTACACTCCAACCTGGCCGCGGAGTTTCATGCCGCAGGATCAGGACGTCCGTGACGTGGTTGCGAGAATGAAACTTATCCCCATCAGAGAGATTATTGATGGGCAAAGACTGCTTTTTTGTGAAGATTCCATTGTCAGGGGAACACAACTCCAGGACACCGTTCAGAGGCTTTTCGAATTCGGAGCGACTGAAATTCACATGAGGCCGGCCTGTCCACCTCTGACCTATGGGTGCAAATTTCTAAATTTCTCCCGGTCAAAATCTGAACTAGATCTGGCCGCAAGAAAAGCGATAAAAGCTCTGGAAGGCGATAGTGGAAAGGACTTGGAATTGTATTCTCAATCAGGAACGGAACAACACGAAAACATGGTCAAAAATATTGGAGAAAGGCTCAAACTGACCACACTTAAATACCAGAAGCTGGAAAATCTGGTGAAAGCGATAGGGCTTCCAAAGAATAAATTGTGCACTTACTGCTGGGACGGCGCTGAAATTACCTGAATAATTCATAAAAAATATCGACTCGTGAATTATCCAGTAAATATAGGCTTTATTGACGTTTTTTACTTTTTTTAATTTTTGCATAAGCGGCCGGACTCAAACAGTCTTCGGCGGAATCACACCAGTTTGCACATCCAAAATCCTTCTTCAGCATTTCTTCGTCTTTTTCGATATGCCTCCCGCAATTTGGACAGCTCCTTGATACATCATCGAAAAAAAATTCCACCGGATATTTACAAAAGGGACATGGCCGTTCAGAAATAGCATCCTCAATTTTTTTTCTGGAAAGATCCTGCCCCGGACATTTATTGAATACCATTGGATTTATTCCTGCATTTTTTCAGCCATTTCCAATCTCTCGCCGATGGGAGGGTGTGAATAATAGAGAATTTTGACCCACCGCTGTGGATAAGCATTTGAAAGGTTTCTGTTGGCGATTCCCGCAAGTGCAGAGGAAAAGGCCTCCCTGTTTTTTGAAATATTCAAGGCATATCGGTCTGCCTGTCTTTCAAAATAACGGCTTACGACCTGGCTGAGCGGACCAAACAGAAATCCGGAGATTCCACTCACCAAAATAATAAAATACGGGAAGAGGGTGAGATTCCACTGCGGCGAGGAGAGGAATTGGGTGAAGAAAAATCGCATAATCATGTGGACGATAAAGAAGACAATGAACTGCTGGACAGTTCCAAGAGCCACTCCCTTCCAGATATGACGGTGTTTGTAGTGGCCAACCTCATGAGCCAGAATAGTTGTCACTTCTTGAACATTCATGTTGTCCATCAAATTATCTCCAAGCACAACCCTACGTGTCCTTCCCAATCCGGCTAGAAAGGCATTTTCCTTTTTTGTCTGGCGGCTCATGTCTTCTTTAAAAAAACCGCTGCTCTTAAGCCCACCCTGATTAAGGATCTTCTCGAGAGCATCTGTTAGTTCCCTATCTTCCACTGGAGTGTATTTGTTGAAGATCGGCAGAATGACAACTGGAAATATTGTCGCCAAAACTACGCTGAAGAGGACCATTCCCAATCCGGCGGCCAGCCACCAGTATTGAGGAAGCGCATCCCAGATCCAGAACAGTAATCCTAAAACGATCCATATAAGTACAAGGCCAACAAAAAAGGACTTTGTTTTCTCCCAAAACCAGCTTTTTATGGTGTGATTGGAGAAATTCCATTTGTGTTCATGAGTGTACCCGCTGTAAAAGCTGAGGGGCAGAGAAATGAAAAACACACAGAACTGGAAAACAGCGATGTAGAAAATATATGTCAGGACAAGCGGTCCTCCCAGAGGGCCTTGAGAGAGAAAAGCACTGAATCCGGAGTAATAAAAGAGCAGAAGAATGGCCAGCGAAAGCAGAGTCCCGGCTAAACCCAAAAGTCTATTTTCTTTTTCATAACGCTTCGCCTGCTCCTGCTTATCCTTATCCAGGAGTGGATGCATTTCTCTCATGTTTTAGCTTTCCTTTTGGTCTCCCCTATTATAACAAAAATTGTTGCATTAGTAGTTCTTAGTTGCCTTTTAGTAATGGGACAGGTAAAATTTCCTTTAATCCTCCTAAATAAAATAATTTAACAATGGAATACTGGAACATTCTTCTCCTCTTCGGGATGGGTATCGTCGTGGGGTTTATCAACGTCAATGCCGGGGGTGGATCAAGCCTGACACTCCCAATACTCATATTCCTGGGGCTGGACGGTGCTTTGGCCAACGGAACCAACCGGGTAGCCATAGCTGTCCAAAACTTATTTGCGGTGGCCTCATTCCGGAAAAGGGAATTCCATGATTTTCAGCTCAGTGGAAAGCTTTCTCTTCTCACATTACCGGGAGCTATTTTCGGATCCATCCTCGCTACAAAGATCAGTGGTGTTCTTTTCGAACGGATACTGGGAGTCGTGCTGATTTTTATCGTTATCTCTATGTTTTTCTCCCGCTCCTATGCCAATAGCAACAGAAATCAAGAGAAACATACAAACTGGCTGATCTACCCTGCACTCTTCGGAATCGGATTCTATGGGGGATTCCTTCAAGTAGGTGTCGGATTTCTATTTATGGCCGCTCTGTACAATCTTCTCAAGCTCGATCTGATCCGTGTCAATATGCATAAAGTTTTTATAGTTTTGATCTATACAATTCCTGCACTCGTGATTTTTATCGTAACCGGAAACGTTAACTGGAAGTTTGGACTCTCCCTTGCTGCAGGAAGCAGTATTGGAGCCTGGTTTGGAGCTCGCGCCTCAGTAAAGGGTGGAGAAAAACTGATCCGGATTGTTCTGGTTATCGCTATTCTTGTGATGGCCCTAAAACTCTTTAACCTTTTTTAGGGGTCACCCAAGAGCTTATTGAGTTGGTGGAGGCTGTTGAGGACATTCGTTCCGAGGTTGATTCTCAGTACACGTCTATCTCTTTTTTTTAGAAATTGAAAGTCACCTAAAGCCTGAGCCTGAATCAGAGATCCAAAAGAATACTCAGTTTCGGGAATCTGCAGGTCAAATTCCGGTTCATCGATTAGCTGAAGAAACAATCCCGTGTTGGGCCCTCCTTTATGAAGCTGGCCCGTTGAATGCAGAAACCGGGGACCAAATCCAAACGTACTCGCCAACTGAGTCTTTTTTAAGAGCGCCAATCTAAGTCTTTGTACAGCCTCCCTGATTTCAGAAAAAGGAGAAAGAAAGGCCTGGATACACACATAATCCCCAAGTTGGCCGAAAGAAAGCCAGTTAGAAAATTTTTCCGGCAAGGCCGCATCGTTTACCCGGAAAGTTTTCAACTCCCCTTCTCTCTTTAGAATGTCTTCTTCCATTTCTAAAGCTTTTCCAGTCAAATCCTTAGTCCCTTGGACATCCGGCTGATCAAAGGGATTGATTCCAATCACCGACCCGGCCATAGCGACGGCCACTTCCCAACGGAATATTTCTTGGCCAAGCTCATATTTATCTTTGAGATAAATTCTTATTGAGGGGAACCCTAGCTGCTCTATGCGCTTCATGTAGGTTTCAAGTTCACTGTTTTCATCGGCCTCCAAAAAAAAAGCAACAAAATACCGGTCCTTCCCATAATTTTCGGGAGGAATTCGTGGTTCATTGACTACGGGAACGATCCCTCGATTGTTCTTCCCCAGACTTTCAGCCACCAGCTGTTCCAGCCAGTCAGAGAACTGTTTCAAAGACACGGATGTCAAAATGGTTAATTTATCAAATTCAGGGTACAATTCCCCTAAAAATGCTCCTAAAAACAAACAGGACACTTTTTCCTCAAACTCATCTTCTTCTGCGCAGCTCTCCCAAGCGTATTTTGCCTGTTCTAGGAATCTCGATACATCCATTCCCATAATGCATGCAGGAAGAAGTCCAAAATCAGAAAGAGCGGAATACCGGCCTCCAACGTCTTTAGGAGCATAAAATACTCTTCGAAATCCTCTCTCCAAGGCCAATTTTTCAAGCGGCGTTCCTGGATCGGTGATGGCCATAAAATGCAGACCGGGGGTCTGAGTTTGAGAACCTATTTTATCCCAGAAATAATAGAACAAAAACATTGTTTCGATGGTTGTGCCTGACTTGCTGGAAATGATAAAGAAAGACTTAGCGATATCAATTTTTTTTTCAACAGCATCAACCGCAGCCGGATGGGTGCTGTCAATGACTATAAATTCCGGATAACCCGAAGCACTTCCGAAAACCTCCCGATAAACTTCCGGAGCCAAACTTGACCCCCCCATACCACACAGCACAACATGG
>JAZFSR010000274.1:0-5422 GCA_036446295.1 Candidatus Aminicenantaceae bacterium | reverse complement strand
TGTGATTGAATTGTGGTCCACAGCTAAAACGCTTATCCCTTTCCTTGATGTTTCGGTTAGTGCAAAAGACGGCCTGATTGTCGGGGTGGTTTCAGACGAAAATAATGGTGAAGAAGTGGTGGATCTGGCATCTTCAATGATCAGTTTTGGAGGGAAAATATTGAGATGAATCTGCGAAAAGCCAAAACCGGATTGAATTTGTTTTTTTACCTGTTGAAGAAAAATATTTTTTAAGACAAGGCCTGCTCCAAAAATAATAAGGAAAATGACCCCTGTAATAATCAGGGACTTGAATTTTCTTTTTCGTTTCATCAGAGCATTCTTTTCAATGGCTTTAGCCCTTCTCTGACTCCACAGAAAAAAGAAGGGCACCTGTCTTCACGGATTCTCCCGCTTGAGAATCGATTCGGATGATCCGTCCGTTCCGGGGAGATTTGATTTCATTCTGCATTTTCATGGCTTCAAGAATCAAGACTGCCTGGCCTTCTTGGACTTTTTCACCTTCCTGGACCAACACCTTAATGATTTTTCCAGGCATGGATGTTTTGATATCTCTTTTCTTTGGCTCTTCGTGTAAATCTCCCAGGATTTTATGCGCCGATCTCTTTTCAACCGTGAAACTTTTTCCGTTAATATATACAGAATGAGATGTCTTATTCGAATGAAATACAACCGAGTGAATCTTTTCATCAATGCTTAGAAGCACTTCATTGTCACTCAAAAACTCGCAGAACACATGATGGATACTTTTTCCAAATGACACTTGGAATTCCGTCTTTTCCTTTTTGACAATATTCAACAAGTATTCTTTATCTTCCAGCCAAAGCGATACATTCATCTCAACGCCTGCCCGTGAAGTTCTGCAGCCGTCCTTGAAATTTCCAATGGCTCCCTCGACCTCCTCTTAGTTTTCTGGATGTCAAGCCGACCTGATTTTCCATGTAGATTTTTATTCCTGCTGCAATCAAGGCGACCGTTTTTTCTTCCGGACTCTGATCATCTGTCACTTTTTCAAGATCGGCAATAAAATGTGTATTGTAATCTCCGGAAATAAATTTTGGATGCTGGAAAATTCGCTTGAAAAAGGGAATAGTGGTTTTGATCCCGTAGATTTGGTATTCCGAAAGTGCTCTTTTCATTCTCTCAACAGCCTCATCTCTTGAACGGCCCCAGGAAATCAACTTAGAAAGCAGCGGATCATATTCCAGAGGAACACAGTATCCTTCATAGATTCCCGAATCCAAACGGACACCCAAACCTCCTGAAGGAATCCTTAAATGATTAATTTCACCTGGAGAGGGCAGGAATCCTTGGTCCGGATCTTCTGCATAAATTCGGCATTCAATAGAATGGCCTCTAGGTTGAATCTCTTCCTGAGAAAATTCCAAAGGCCAACCGGCAGCGATTTTAATCTGGCTTTTCACTATATCGATACCCGTCACCATTTCCGTGATGGGATGCTCCACCTGCAGTCTCGTATTCATTTCCAGGAAGTAGATATTCTTGTCTTTATCCACGATAAACTCGACCGTTCCTGCATTCCTGTATCTGACGGCAGCCGCAGCCTGTACGGCGATCTTTCCCATTTCATTTCGTTTGTTTTCGTCGAGAAATGGGGACGGTGTTTCTTCAATCACCTTTTGATAACGTCTTTGAATTGAACACTCTCTCTCTCCAAGATGAACGATGTTTCCCGAATTGTCGGCCAAGATCTGAATCTCTATATGATGGGGTTCCTCAATGTATTTTTCGATATAGATAGAGGAATCATTGAAACTCGATAACGCTTCTGATTGGGCAAGATTGAAAGCCGACAAAAGCTCTGCTTTCCCCTGTACACGCCGTAAACCCTTCCCTCCACCTCCTGCCGCGGCTTTTACCAGCACGGGAAAACCAATTGTTTCGGCGGCAGTTTCAAGCTCTTTCCTATTCTTTACAGGTTCAAGCGTGCCGGGAATAATTGGGACCCCGGCTTCAGCCATTTTCCGGCGTGAGGCCACCTTGTTTCCCATCAGGCTCATGGGCTTTTGAGGAGGCCCGATAAAGACAATCTCCTCTTTTTCACAACGCCTGACGAACTCGGGATTTTCAGCTAAGAAACCATAGCCGGGATGGATTGCCTGTGCATTGCACTCAAGTGCCGTTTTGATAATTTTGTCTATGTTGAGGTAACTCGCCGAGGGTTTGGCTTCTCCAATAAAATAGGCTTCATCGGCCAGTTTGACATGAAGGGCTTTCCTGTCAACCTGAGAATAGACAACAGCAGGGATTATCCCCAACTCCCTGCAAGCGCGGAGTATTCTGACTGCAATCTCTCCTCTATTGACAATCAGAATTTTTTTAAATAATTTCGGCATAAAAAACTCAAAGTGGGATGTTCCCATGTTTCTTTGGAGGATTTGTGTCTCGTTTATTCTCGAGCATCTTCAAAGCGGCAATGAGTTTGGGCCGTGTAAACTTCGGCTCGATCACTTCATCCAGATAGCCTTTTTCACAG
Source organism: Candidatus Aminicenantaceae bacterium (assembly GCA_036446295.1). Lineage (GTDB taxonomy): Bacteria > Acidobacteriota > Aminicenantia > Aminicenantales > Aminicenantaceae > JAUWVG01. Next base: position 2,925 of record JAZFSR010000274.1, on the reverse strand, counting down.
GCGATATAGGGATTAGCAAATTTTTCTTTAAATTCTTCGATTTTTTGTTTCTTGAATTGTTCAGGATCTTTAGCCTTGTCCAGTTCTTTCCTATACACAATCTTCACGGCCCCTTCAGGGCCCATCACTGCTATTTCAGCTGTGGGATAAGCATAATTGATATCGGCCCTTATGTGTTTGGAAGCCATGACACAGTAGGCTCCACCGTAGGCCTTCCGTGTAATGAGGGTGATTTTTGGCACCGTTGCCTCTGCAAAAGCATAGAGGAGTTTTGCTCCGTGCCGGATAATGCCCCCATGTTCCTGGGAAACACCGGGGAGAAATCCCGGGACATCTTCCAGGGTGATCAGAGGAATATTGAACGCATCACAAAATCGAACGAATCGGGCAGCTTTATCAGATGAATCTATATCCAAAACTCCTGCCAAGTAATCCGGCTGATTCGCAACGATGCCCACAGATTTGCCTCCAAGCCGGCCAAAGCCAATAACAATATTTTTGGCAAAATGTTCATGGACCTCAAAAAAATAATTATCATCCAGCACAGTTTTGATGATCTCGCGAATGTCATAGGGCTGGTTGGGATCATCGGGAACAATAAAATTCAAATCTTCATCAAGTCTGTCCACGGGATCGGAGGTTTCTCTGAATGGGGGATCTTCCATGTTGTTATCCGGAATAAAAGACAAGAGCTCTCTGATTAAGACCATTGTTTTCTCTTCACTTCCAACCGAAAAATGAGCCACTCCACTTAAAGTATTGTGTGTATGGGCCCCTCCGAGTTCTTCCATCGTAACATCTTCTTGTGTCACTTCCTTGATAACATCCGGTCCGGTGATAAACATCCGGCTGATCCCCCGAGTCATGATTATAAAATCGGTAATGGCAGGGGAGTACACGGCTCCTCCGGCACATGGCCCCATAATAGCGGAAATTTGTGGGATAACACCCGAAGCCAGAGTATTCCTAAGAAAAATATCAGCATATCCCGCCAAACTGGCTACACCTTCCTGTATGCGGGCTCCTCCTGAATCATTGAGTCCGATCATAGGGGCTCCTGCCTTCATGGCTAAATCCATAATCTTACAGACTTTTTTTCCGTACGCTTCACTCAAAGAACCTCCAAAAACCGTAAAATCCTGTGCAAATAAAAAAACGGTTCGGCCGTCAATTGTTCCATATCCTGTGACAACTCCGTCTCCATAAAACTTTTTTTTGTCCATCTCAAAATCCTGGCACTGGTGGACAACAAGTTTATCCATTTCTTGAAACGATGCCTCATCAAGGAGAAGATTGATCCTCTCACGAGCCGTAAGTTTTCCAGACTTATGCTGTGCTTCAATCCGCTCTTTCCCCCCCCCTAATTCAGCCAGACCGTTTTTACGCTGTAAAACTTTGAGTTTTTTTTCAAAAGTCATTTTACTCGAGCAATATTTTCAATTTTTTTTGACTTTTTTCCAGTCCTTCAGAAATGTAGCCATCCCGATATCCGTCAAGGGATGTTTCACCATTTTTTCCAGAGTAGAAAACGGAACTGTGGCAATATCCGCCCCGATCATTGCAGCCTCAATGAAATGAAGAGGATGTCTTATGCTGGCCACAATCACTTCACTGTCAAAGCCATAGTTGTTCACGATGGTGACAATTTGATCGACCACATCCAATCCATCTTGAGAAATATCATCGAGCCTTCCCACAAAAGGACTGAGATATCGGGAGCCGGCTTTGGCAGCAAGAAGAGCCTGCGGCGAAGAAAATATCAAGGTTGTATTAACCTGGATTCCCTCCGCAGCCAGGGCTTTCGTAGCCTTAAGCCCTTCCAAACAGATTGGGATTTTCACCACAACATTGTCTGCAATCTTGGCCAAACGCCTGGCCTCCTTAATGATCGCATCGGCTTTGGTGGACACACTCTCGACACTGACAGGTCCACGGACAAAGCTGCATATTTTTTTTATCAGCACATCAAATTTCTGGTTTTCCTTGGAGACAAGAGTAGGGTTTGTTGTGACCCCATCGACCAATCCCCAACTGGTCGCCTCTTTGATTTGTTCCAGGTTCGCTGTATCTAGAAAAATTTTCATCGTTACCTCCAATTATTGTATATATATAAATAAATAAACTCGACCGCTATGTCTATTCGATCGAATTATTTTTTGATGGACATAACAACATTCGAAAGAGTTCCAATCCCCTCAATCTGAACATCCACTCTATCTCCTGGAATCATGGGACCTACTCCAGAGGGGGTCCCAGTCGTAATGATGTCTCCCGGGTTGAGGGTCATTATATTGGAAACAAACCGAATGCAAAAAGGCACTGAAAATAAAAGATTCTTTGTATTCCCAGACTGCCGCAGTTTTCCATTGAGAAATGTCTTTACTTTAAGCTGTGACGGATCAAGCCCGGTCACAACACAGGGGCCGAAGACGGCAAATGTATCAAACGATTTGGCGCGAGTAAACTGGCCGTCTCTCTCTTGGAGGTCCCGAGCTGTCACATCATTAAAGCACGTGTACCCCAAAATATACTTGTCCACATCGTCCTCGTCTGACAAAAGATGAGCCCGTTTTTTGATGACAACGGCCAATTCTCCCTCAAAATCGACACGCTTGGCCATTTTAGGATAAATGATAATGTCATTGGGTCCACTGACCGCTGAGGGTGGCATCATAAAAACCATAGGCTCTTTTGGAAGGGGCTTTCCACGTTCCATCGCATGATCTCTGTAATTGACTCCGATGGCTATAATCTTTGAAGGTTTGACAGGAGGAAGGAGCATTACTTCACTTATGGGGACACTGATGTGATTTACCTTAAATGATCTGAATGGTGAACCTTTTATGGGGTAGAGTCGTTCTTACATTAATATACCATAGGAAACATTATTTTTTTGTTTATAAAGGAAGATTTTAATAAAAATAC
>JAZFSR010000273.1:0-3967 GCA_036446295.1 Candidatus Aminicenantaceae bacterium | reverse complement strand
AATTAAGTATGATGTCCCTTTAATTGATTAGTTGGGGGAATCATGATAGTTTACCATCTTCTCATTTGGAGGGCAGATGGCTGATTTAGAAAACAAGCACACGCAATCGACAAAAACACCCAGTCTTACCGTAGCCCTTATCCCTATTATCACCATGGGACTTCTCCTTGGGATCGGCTACGGAATCTACCAAATCCGTCCCCAAGTCCTTCTTGTGGCCGCGGCCTTTTTGACCGGAATTCTGGGAATGATTTTGCGCTTTAAATGGCAGGACATGGAAAGAGGGATCACGGATAGTATCCACAAAGCCATGCCAGCCATTTTGATTATGCTCTGTGTCGGTATTCTCATTGGCGCCTGGATATCTGCAGGAACCATTCCTATGATCATTTTTTACGGGCTTAAACTCATTTCCCCAAAGTTTTTTTTGGTCACCGCATGTTTTGTGTGCTCTATGACATCCATTGCCACAGGGACATCATGGGGAACTATTGGAACCCTGGGTGTGGCTTTTATTGGGATCGCTATGGCATTGGGAATCCCACTCGGCCCTGCCTCCGGAGCGATTGTAGCCGGGGCTTTTTTTGGTGACAAAATGTCTCCATTTTCCGATGTGACCAATTTGGCTCCTGTGGCGGCGGGTTCAAACCTGTTCGACCATATTAAACACATGGTTTGGTCTGCGGCTCCAGCATGGTTGATAGGCCTCTTCATCTATTTTATCATCGGACTTGGATATGAAGCCAAAACCGTTGAAAATGAAGCCATGACCCTCATCATGCAAACGTTGAAAGAAAACTTCAACTTCAACATACTCCTCCTCCTGCCAATGGTGATTGTCTTCTATTTTGCCGCTACAAAAAAACCGACCATTCCCGGAATGCTGCTCTCTTCTTTTGTGGCTGGAACCCTTGCCATAATTTTTCAGAAAGCGTCCATACCTGAAATCGCAGAAGCAATGAACACAGGATACCTGTCCCACACCGGCGTGGCGGCGGTCGATAATCTCATTTCCCGTGGGGGAATGATGAGTATGATGGAGACCCAGCTTGTGGCCATTACTGCCTTCTGTTTCGGCGGCATCATGCAGAAAACAGGACTTCTTTCAGTTATTCTTGACAGGGTCATGAAATTTGCCAACAAGGTATGGAGCATTGTGCTTACGACTATCGCCTCATCCATTGTCACGGCTCTAATCACCGGAAGTTCCTATCTTTCGATGATTCTACCCGGTGAACTGCTGGCCCCTGTCTACAAAAAGAACAATCTTGCGGCGAAAAATCTGTCAAGAATAATCGAGGAAAGCGGCGCCATTATCGTCCCTCTTATCCCATGGAGCATGGCTGGAGTATATATTACTGCAACGCTCGGCGTGTCCACATTCACCTATGCTCCTTGGGCTATAATGAACTACACCGCCGTGATTATCCTGGCTGGATTCGGTTTTACAAAGTTTACTATGGCTCCAAAAATCAGGGAGGATGAAACTCAGATCGGAAGTTAAAAACATTCAATCATTAGAAAAAAACACTCGAATCCTTGAACCCTAGAACCCTTGACCCCTTATCTTTTAACAGGTTTTCCCGTCAATCGTTTTCCAAGTCAGTAAAGGCCTTCTCAAATTTTTCTTTGGCCATCTTCTGTCTTTCTTTGGCCAATTCGACTGTGGCAGAAAATCTTCTATCTACCTCTTCCTTTTTTTTCTTTTCTTTCAAAAGAAGGTCGTCTAAATCACCTTTTTTCTTTTTTACTTTTTCGGATTCCAACACCTCTTTTGTGATGGGATCGACCCAAAGTTTGGTATGACAGCATGAACACTCTACCTGGAACACATGAGCCTTTTTTTTCATCTTTGCCATGATAGAAAAATCTATCAAAAAAACTCAGCCGATGCAACTAATTCAAAGGCATTAGAAGCAGTTGCAGTTCAGTAGTTTCAAGAACGAGTTCTCCTTGAACTTGAAAGTGATACGAAATCACGCTTCGTCATCTTCTGTTTGAGATGAAGGCGGGAGGGTTGCAGAATATTTGTTTTACTCTATAAGAGAATCCGGGGCGGTAATGTCGTGCCTCTTCATAAGTTTAAACAGCCCCTGTCGACTCATCCCAATCCTTTGCGCGGTCTTGACTCTGTTAAAATTAAACTGAATGAGTGCTTGATAGACAAATCTCTTCTCGAATTCAGCCTTAGCTCGAAAGAAATCATGAGGCAGAACTTCTTTTTTGTCTTCTTGGGGATTTATCTTAGAGGAGAGGCATTCGGCGGAAATCACGTGTCCTCCATCACCTAAGATCAGACATCTCTGTATTTCGTTCTGAAGCTCTCTGACATTCCCAGGCCACGAATAGTCGGCCATGAGTTCAATGGCTTCGGGAGAAAATCTCACGTCTTCCCGGCCTAGGTCTTCACAATATTTTTTTAAAAAATAATCTGTCAGTAGAAAAACATCCTCCTTTCTCTTTCGTAGTGAGGGCAGCTCAATGGTTAAGATCTTCAACCGGTAATAGAGGTCTTCACGAAAATTTCCCAACAAGACTTCCGCTTCAATATCCTTATGCGTCGCACTTATGATACGCACATCGACATGACGGACCCTATTGTCCCCCACACGACGAATTTCTCGCTCCTGGAGAAACCTGAGAAGTTTTGCTTGAAGATGAGTATAGAGATCCCCAATTTCATCCAGAAAAAATGTTCCGCCGGCAGCCTCCTCAATAAGGCCCGGTTTATCTCGATAAGCTCCGGTGAAGGCTCCTCGAGTATACCCAAACAACTCGCTCTCCAGTAGATTTTCCGGGAGAGCTCCGCAGTTTACGGCCACAAATTGTCCATTTCTTCTTAGACTGCTTTCATGAATTTTCCTGGCTACAAGTTCTTTCCCCGTTCCACTTTCTCCCCAAATGAAGACTGGAACATCACTCGTTTTAATCTTATCGATTAAATCACAAACGTTACGGATAGATGGACTTGTTCCAATAATCATGCGCGATACTCGATCGTTGTCACACTATAACAACGCTTGAGTCAGCTGATATTTCTCAATCCCCCCACTAATTCTTTATGGAAAAAGGGAGCACAAAACTGATTCTGGATTTTTCACGACCGAGGTTGCTTCAGATGCGAGGCATCGGCCCATGAAGCTGTGGTTATCCACCGCAAATGGGACGTAACGAAGCAGATGTGGCAAGATCGGTTCGGCCCCCCTGGGGTAAAAAGTGTCGACATTTAATTTAAACTACCTGATAACCAATGTGATATTCGAGATAATGCAAAAATAATCATGATTCCAACATGAATCTTTGAGAATAGATGAATGTGTCGACAATTTTTATGAAAAATCAGGTTAATTGATGGTCTTGGCTAAATCCCTCAATCTTTTATTAATATCACGATAATCGGACTTCCATTTTTTTACATCAAGAAAAATCTGCATCGCTTTAAGAAAGTCTTCCATCTCTTCATAGAGAGAAGCCAGTTCATATTTGAGAGAAAAGGCCTGGGCCGAACCTTCCTCCGAAAGCTCCAGAGCTTTTTCTATCCAGATCAAAGCTTCCTTATAATCTTGTTTTTCCCTGTAACAGACACTCATAACAAGGTAGCTGTCGATCGTAAAAGAGGGATCTTGAGAAGCCAGCCTCAATTCTTCTATGGCTTCATCCCAAAGTCCCTGTTCGAGAAAGGCAAGACCAAGATTGTACCGACTTTCAGAATTTGCCTCCAGCCTCTTTTCGCCGATATCTTTCTTAAAATCAGCGATAATTTCGGATAACGGCTTCTCGAATGACGAAATTCCCTTTTCTTTCTGAAGAACCAAAAAATCCTGAATCACGCTCAATTCTTCGTCAATCCTCCCGGATAAATCAAAATAATCACTCGTGTCTCCTGCATGAGATGAAAAAGGAAGAATATCTGTATCAGCAAATATATCGGCAACGGATACGGTATCCTCCACTTTATCCCGTTCTT
>JAZFSR010000272.1:0-6786 GCA_036446295.1 Candidatus Aminicenantaceae bacterium | reverse complement strand
TGACTGTATGTGTCTTTTCCTCTCTTTGGGCTTTGCCGCAAAAACAAAAGAACATTACTCTGGAAGAGTGCATTGTCTATGCTATAAGGAATAATTTGGATGTTTCAGCCGAGATGATGACCCCTGAGATTGCGCAGATGTCTGTCATACAGTCAAGAGAAAAATTCCTTCCAACCTTGAGTTTTGGTTTTACACGCCGGAACACAAACGCCCCCACTTCTTCTTGGATTGAGTCTTCAGATCAGATTCTCACAACCTTCAATAACTACTCCGGTCAAATCCGCCAGCTGCTCCCCACTGGTGGACAACTCGATGTTTCGCTGAATGCGAATATGTATGATACCAATCAGAAATTCTTGTCAATCAATCCACGATATGGAAGCACTCTTGACTTTTCTTTTACCCAGCCGCTCTTGAGAAACTTTGGGCTTAAAACAAACCGCAGAGAAATTATTGTGGCCCAAAACTCTAGAGACATATCGGAAAATGATTTCAAGAAAATTCTGCTCGATACGATTTATGCCGTAGAGGATTCCTACTGGAATCTTGTCTTCAGTATTCAAACCCTTGAAGTGAAAAGACAGTCCCTGGAACTGGCTCAGGATCTTCTTCTGAAGAATCAGAAAGAGGTGGAGATCGGCACGTTGGCGCCAAAGGAGATATTGAGTGCTCAAGCCGAGGTGGCCGCTCGTAAAGCCGACATTTTGCAGGCCGAAACACTGGTGGAAAATAATATTGATCGCTTGAAGACTCTGATCAATCTATCAGAGGAAGAAGAGGAAATCATTCTCGTTCCGGTGGATGAACCCGCATTTGAGCCAAAGGACATAAGCTTGGAGGACGCACTCCAATCGGCCCTGGAAAACCGGCCGGATTTGCAGTCGTCTCGAATCAACCTAAAAAACAGGGATTTGGATATCCGTTATGCCTGGAATCAACTTCTTCCGGCGCTAAACCTCAATGCCAGTTACTGGAGTCCCGGTTTATCAGGCGATCGAGTCCTCTATCTTGATAATAATCCTCTAACCAATGTTATCGTGGGAAAGATTCCGGGCGGATCGAGCAATGCTTTAAAAGATGCCTTAAATTTCAAATATAAGAATTGGTCACTGTACTTCACTCTTGATGTTCCTTTGAACACGATCGTTTCACGTGCGGCCTTGGTTCAGGCAAAAAAAAGTCAAGAGCGTGCTGTCGTACGGATGAAGAGTCTGGAACAGAAAGCCTTTTTGGAGACGAAAACAACAGTCCGGACAGTGAAATCGGATTATCAGAGAGTCGAAGCCTACAGGATAGCACGGGAACTTGCGGAACAAAAACTTGATGCGGAGGAGGCAAAATTAAGAGCCGGAATGACGACGAATTTTATTGTGCTTCAGTATCAAAGAGATTTAGCCAATGCAAGGAGTTCGGAACTCAAGGCCGTCATTGATTACAACCTCTCTCTATCCAGGTTGAATAACACATTGGGCATAAGTCTTAAAAACTGGAATATCAAACTTACGGATGCGGGAACAGGAGTAGGAATACTAAAATGATCTGGAAAATTGCGAAAAAGGAATTTTTTAACGACAAAAATAAAAAGAAAAGAAACTAGACAAAAGGAGAAGTGATATGAAAAATGTAAAACATCTATTTCTGGTGGTTCTTCTTCTAACCGCCTTTGTAAGTGTGACGTATGCGCAGGAATCTCAGACGATGAAGCTGCTGTCCCTGAAAAAAGCGCAGCTTTCGCTGGAAGAGATGAAGGGGGATTTTGATAGAGCCTTAAAACTCAAAGAGGAGGGCTTGATCTCGGAAGAGGATTTTGCCAGAAAAAGGACCGCCTATCTTCAAGCCCAGGTGAGTTATCAGGAAGCTCTTATCAGATTCATGGGGGCTGAGGCGCGGATTTCTGTGGCCAGTGCCGTAAAGTTTCAGGATAAGGCGGGGAAAAAATTCGTCCGGGTTTCACTCCGTTATTCCTCAAAAGAACTCAAAGCCTTGGCCGAATTGAATATAGACGCCCAGGACCTGTTCCCTTTGGATTTTTTGAAGGAAATCAAAGATGTGTACATTTCGCTTCGCTCAGAAGGCAAAATCATATCCAATCCCTATGAAAAGAGCATTCCGTCTTTGGCTCTGGAAGAGGAGAAGGATGTCACTTTTCAACTGCTGAAAGATGTGGAGAGCCTGGAAGTCAATGTTTTTTATTCGGGAAAAGATGAAACGACGTCCGTCTATCTGCAGAAAGGTTTGAGCGCTAACATTGTCACTATAAATTCGGCACAGTTTTCTCAGGAAGCCAATTTGGAAAGCCAGGCGGTTTTTGATCTCTCACTGGAAAAGTTCAGTGGAGAGGCCAATATATTTAGACTTCAGATTGTCAATCTCCCACGGCAGATTACATATGAATTTATCGATCCTCAAACCCAAGCCCGTCTGTCTCAGATAAAATTTACCGAGGAGACGACCAGCATGCAGCTGTCACTGAGGCTTTTTCTTCCTAAAAATGCCGATGACCAGGTCATTATGGATAAACCCATAGAATTCAGCGCCCTGGCTCTCGATAGTGAGCAGTCCATCCGGCTCCAGGAGATGCTCGCAGAAGATGCCTCTATCGATCAGAATGAAATTGAAGATCTCAAAGCCGGAAATGTCAGTCTGGAGATCATTCCCAGGGGTGTGGGAAGAATAGAAGTCCAGGCTGTCAACCTCTACCATGAAATAAAGATTGGTGAGAATGTGGACATGGAAGTCAGGATCGTCAATGCAGGCACAAGACTGCTCAACAACATCAGGGTTTTTTCTGATTTGCCTTTAAACTGGAAAGCAGAAATTCAACCCGATCTCATTGCAAGCCTGGAGCAGAATCAGGAAGAAGTTGTGAATATTAAATTTATCCCGCCTGATAATGTCTCTGTCGGGGATTATGAACCGAGGATAAGGACCGAATGTATTGCGGACAATCGCAGGGTTGAGTCCGAAGATAAAATCGTCCGGGTCCATCTCAGTGCGAAGACGAATGTTCTGGGGATTACGCTTTTGATAGCCCTTCTCATCGGGCTGCTCGTAGGGATTGTAGTTTTTGGAATAAAGCTTACAAGAAGATGAATCAAAACAAGGAGGTTACATTGGAAAAATCAGAACCTATCCTCAAAGCCGATGATCTTTCAAAAAGATATGAGGATGGCGTGCTTGCTTTAGATCACCTGAATTTAGACGTTCGTCCCGGAGAAGTGTACTGTTTGCTGGGTGCCAATGGTGCGGGAAAAACGACAACGATCAATCTTTTTTTGAATTTTCTACCGCCTACAACAGGCACCTGTTATGTCAATGGAATCGATGTGACCAAAGATCCTCTGGAAGCAAAAAAATATGTGTCTTTTGTCTCGGAAAACGTCATGCTCTATGGGAACTTTACGGCGCGTCAAAACCTGGATTTTTTCGCGAAACTTGGAGGAAAAACAGATTTGACCAGGGACGATTATCATCAGGTGATGCGCCGCGTCTCCCTTCAGGAAAAGGCCTTTGAGCAGAGGGTGAAGAATTTTTCCAAAGGGATGCGCCAGAAACTCGGGATCTCGATTGCCATTATCAAAGACGCTCCGGCCATTCTCCTGGATGAGCCGACTTCTGGGCTGGATCCCAAAGCCGCCTCGGAATTTTTGGACACACTCAATGAGCTCAGAGAAGAGGGCAAAGCCGTTTTGATGTCAACACATGATATTTTCCGGGCTAAAGATGTGGCGGATCGTGTGGGGATTATGAAAGAGGGCCGCCTTGTTATGGAAAGAACCCGCGAAGAACTCCAGACTGAAGATCTGGTCAAAATATACCTCGACTATATGAGAGCCGAACCGCTTACTGCCTAGGAGAACTAAACAATGTGGACCATTGCCAGAAAAGAAATAGCATCGAATCTTTTAAGTTATAAATTTTTCATTGTTATCGTCCTGACAGTGATTCTGATCTTTACAAGCTTTTTCATCATGTACAGGGATTTTAACGAGCGCCTCGCTGATTACGATATCATCAAGCCAACGTCTGAAGAGGCGATTGCTGTGCTCGCTCCAAATCCTCTTTCGATGTTTTCCAAGGGATTGGACGAAGCCATGGGCCGGTCATTCGAAAGTACTGTTATAGGGATCACTGTGAGGGCGGGACAGAAATCAGGAAATGAAGTCTTTTCCTTTTTCCCCACTCCCGATTTTATGTATATCGTTAAAGTCGTTTTGTCCCTTGTGGCCCTGCTGTTTGGATTTGACCAGATCTGCCAGGAAAAGGAACGCGGAACTCTGGGGCTTATGCTGTCCAATTCTGCCTCCCGGGCCACGGTCCTGGTTGGAAAATGGGTCGGTAATTTCTTGAGTTTATCCATTCCGTTTTTATTGGTTGTGCTGCTGGGATTTGCCTTTGTGAACTTAAACCGTGATATTCATTTCTCTGCGAATCAACTGGTGAGGCTGGCTTTGATATTGTGTGTGACTCTCTTCTATATTGCACTTTTTCTCAGCCTGGGGATTCTTATATCCACATTGACGAGGAAAGCCGCCATGTCGGTTGTGGCTCTTCTTTTTATTTGGGTGTTGATGGTGTTTGTGATCCCGAATTTGGGCAATCTTTTAGCCAGACAGTTGGTGGACGTTCCCTCGGTTGCCGGTTTAAGCGAAAAGAGAAACCAGATCTGGACTCGAGAAGTTCTCCTGGGATTACAAGATAGAAATTGGGTTGATCATTATTCAAAGATCAACCGCGAACATGGACTTCTTGAGGAAGATTACAGAAACAAATTCAACAGACTGGTCAGGCTTTCAAAAAACATCAACCGGATATCTCCTGTGTCCAGTTTTGTCTATGCCGTGACCGACTTGGCCGGGACCGGGATCGGTGAAGAGGAAAACCTGAAGAAGGCCGTCATCAGTTATAACAACAGCATTTTCCCGGAAATTTCAGCCGCGGTAGTGGATAGAGAGCCGAGGCAGTACCCGGCTTTTCAATACCGCTACAGGGAACTGTCCGAGGTGTTTGCCAGAGGAACTCTCTTCGACATGGCCTGGTTGATTTTTTTCAACATCCTCTTTTTTGCCCTGAGCTACATGGCCTTTGTCAGATACGATGTGAGATAGAACGATGTTAAAAAATATTATTCGGAAGGAAATCTTAAACAATATTTTTTCATCCCGTTTTTTGGTGACATTCCTGCTCTTGGTTATCATTGTTCTTGCGACATCCGTGATTTTAACCAATGACTATGTGCGAAAACAGGATGAATTTTCCATGCGGCAGACGGAACGTGAAAACTATTTGAGGGACTATGCCCATTTCAACAGGATCGGAGGAGTCATAAATCCCGCACAGCCCCCTTTGGCATTTTACAGTTTGATCAGGGGAATTTCTCTGGAAGTGAATATTGAAGAATTTGACAACGATCCCTTGCCTGTGATGTTCCCCCTCATCGATCTGACATTCATTGTGACTATCCTCTTGAGTCTCATTGCGCTTCTTTTTTCCTACGATGCTATCTGCGGAGAGAAAGAGGAGGGGACACTCAAGCTGATGCTTTCAAACAATGTGTCCAGGGCAAAGGTTTTGCTGGGAAAGACGATTGGCGGCACTTTGACGCTGCTTATCCCTTTTACCTTTTCCTTAGGATTGAGCCTCATCGTTATTCTCTTAAATCCGAGGATCTCATGGAAGGGAAGTGACTGGGGGGCCTTGGGATTGATCTTTTTGGCGGCGGCTTTCTATGTCACTCTGTTTTACTGTCTTGGCATATTGATCTCATCCCGTCATAAAACCGGTTCTTCATCAATAATGACCTCGTTGTTTATTTGGGTTCTTTTTATCCTTGTCATCCCCAGCCTGACGCCGTATGTGGCCTCTTTTTTTGCAAAGACTCCATCAAAAATAAAAATCGAAAGAGAAATCAGCCGCCTTACAGATGTTGAGAGAGATGCGCTTGGGAATAAATTGATGAAAGAACGTCAGCAGGAAGTTCTGAAGAAATATCCAAACTACGGGTCAATGCTGTCCAGGGAAGAGAGGCAGAGAATGATCGCAAACGATCCTGAGTTTAAAAAAGCCGATGAGGAGATGACGAAAGCGGAGAATGAGGCTTGGAATGAGGCTAACCGGATTCAAAACGCGAAAGTCAAAGTTATTAGAGATGATCAGGACCGCAAAGTAGAACGTCAAATGAAGCTGTCTATCTATCTTTCTATGATGTCGCCTCTATCCAGTTTCACATATCTTGCGACGGATCTTTCAGCGACAGGAATGAGGAACTTGGAACATTTTAAACGGCTTGACGATAGATACTGGGAAATGTTTGGAGATTACGCAAAAAAAAAGATGGCCAGTCTTCATGAATTAGATCCAACAATCAACGTGTATAATTCTCCCGTTGATGTCAGCGATATGCCGAGATTTCAATACAGTGATGAACGGCTTTTAGATCGTTTTAATGGAGTCCTGCCGTTCCTTACGGCTTTGATTATTTTTAATATCCTGTTTTTTTCTGCTGCGTATTTCTCTTTCATTCGCTACGACGTCCGTTAGACTTGACCCCTTCTTGACACGTTCTGTTTTTCTGACTTATAATGACCTCCTATTCATGCATAAATTCTCTTTCTTCTCAGCAGGAAATGATAGCTAAAAAATCCCTCTTCTTCATTATCTCTCCAATTGTTTTTGCGTTACTTTTTTTGGCAGTAAACTTGATTCCTTTAGCCATTTTATTTTTCTGCTTGGGCCTTTTTTGTGTATTATTTTTTAGAGATCCGGAAAGAAAAATAGGATCTGATA
>JAZFSR010000271.1:0-5642 GCA_036446295.1 Candidatus Aminicenantaceae bacterium | reverse complement strand
TTGATGAGGTTTTTATTCTTAAGGTATTTTTTTACTAGTTCAAGAGCCGTGTCTCTATTCATGGTGTAGTCTCCTTTTTTATTTTATTAATTTCTTTAAGTTCGTCTTTATTTAATATCAAAAAATATCTAGAAACATTTACACGTTCAATATCATCTGAGACAATCATCTTTATCAAATAAAGTCCGCGGCCTTTGGGAACCCAAGTCCAATTTTCAGATTCTGATTTCTCTAACTCAATGTTATCCAATTTTTCCTCAACAATTGAAAGCACAGATCTTCTGCCGATAAAAACCAGATTCACCTTGCTGATTCGCAGCTCATAAATGGGATCAATAAATCCTGTCGAACCGGCCGTAAGGACAATTTTTTCATCATCTCCCCGAGGAGAAGACTTTGAGAGATAAAGTGTCGCTTTTGGTTTTACTTTCTCGATTACAAAGGGGATTTCCGACTCCTTGTTGACTTTCTCATCGCGGACCGAAACGCCAACAATATAGCTGCCGGGTTCGGAGGGAAACCAGGACAAGGTGCTTTTATCGGATGCAGCTTGGATAACAATTTTTTCCTTTTTCTTTTCATTTTCATTTTCATTTTTAATATAAAATTCATACTGAGGCAAATGAAAACCGACGGTTGTCACGGATAAGGATATTTCTTGATTGACAAATTGAGGGGAGACTTGGGATGACGACAGAGTCATCTGAACGACCTTCTTCAGTTGAAGTATCTTCCCTTTTTCAGTCTTTCGATCATACACATTGGCAAGGAGAAAAGGAGAGTTCCACAACGGATTTGACTTCATCTCAAGGCCCACATCGAAATCTCCAACTTTGGCCCCCGTTTCGACATCGAAACAGACAAGGACAGATGACATCGAGGAGACAACAATTTTATCTTTATAGATTTCCAGGGGGAAGAGACTCCGAGAAGGGATAGACCTCCACCATAGAATAGATCCATTGCGCTTATGCAGGCAGTACAAGACATTATTCCATGCCAAAAAGAACACTCTCTTTTGGTCAGAGATAGGAACAGGAAGGACGCGTCCCCCTGTTTTGACTTCCCACTTTTTAATTTTCCTTTTCAGATCCAAGCAGACTAGAAAATGGTTTTCCGTACCAAAGTAAAGGAATGGCCCATCCACCAATAATGTATTGAGAATCTTATCTTTTGCCAAATATTTATCGACGATGTTTCCATTTTTATCGATAAAGTACAGGTTATGGTCATCACATCCAAAAATGATATGGTCCTCAAATGCAACAGGATTCGAACGTATGGCCTCCTGGGCCATGACATGCCAGACCTCATTCCCGCTGACTACGTCAATAGCCATAAAATCCCCCTGGGATGTGCCCAGGAAAACCGAATTTCCAATCTCCGCCAGTGGACTCGTAATCTCTTCCTTCAGACTAATTTGCCACAAAGGATTCCCATCCAGATCAAAACAGTAAACATTGTTCTTTGCATCAAAAACAAAAAAATGACTCCGGCCCATAAAAACAGGACTCTTTGGAGATTCCTCCATTCTCAAACGCCACTGTAACTTATAATCCAAGGCATCCACGCAGTAAATGAAACCTTTCCGTGTTGCAAAATAAAGACGGTTTTCTTTCTTTTGGATCCGGTCGATAATCTCTCCGTCATAAAGAAATTCACCGGCTTTCTCCAAAGGAAAAAGAATCCCATTGGGATAAGGAGACACCTTAGGTTGAAACACACTGCAGCCGCACAAAAGGAGAATCAGGGAGAGGACAAGATATATCTTTTTCATGATCCAGATTAGATATATTAGCATTTTCTTCTCAGCTTGCTCAATCTTTACATAATATTTTGATGCTGATATCATGCGATTGAAGAACAAAGAATGATTAATTATATCCAGCTCTACAAAATCCGAAAAAGAGTCAAAAGAATCTTAAAAGAAAAAATTGAAGATGAAGAGCTGGCCACAACAAAAAAATCATGTGTTGGCTGCATCGCTGACGAAATCAGTTGGGAAATCTATTATCTATTGAAGGAAGAAAAAAAATAGGTCAAGGGTTCAAGGGGTATCTTTATCCGTATTGTTCTTTTTTTTCTGCTTTGTTTTGACACTCTCCCACCATTCGATTCTTTTTTTTATGTCCTTTTCAAGACCGAGATTACCTGGAATATAGTATTTACGCCCTTTAAATTTCTCCGGAAAAGTCTCCATGACTGTCGTTGAATCCTCATAGTTGTGCGCATAGGCATAATCTTTCCCGTACCCTACATCCTTCATGAGCTTTGTAGAGGGATTTCTAAGGTGCAGAGGGACAGGCTCAAAAGGGCTGGATTCCACATCTTTCATCGCCAATTTAAAAGCGACATAGGCCCGATTGCTCTTTGGGGCCGAAGCCATATAAATTACGGCCTGTGCCAGGGCTAGTTCACCTTCCGGCGATCCCAGGAAATCATAGGAATCCTTCGCTTGAAGGGTTATGGCCAACGCTTTAGGATCGGCAAGCCCGATATCTTCCGACGCAAAACGGACGAGTCGTCTGGCTATATAAAGTGGATCCTCACCCGCGGTAATCATTCTAGCCAACCAATATAATGCGGCATCACCATCACTGTTTCTCAGGCTTTTGTGCAGAGCGGATATGAGGTTAAAGTGTTCTTCTCCTTTCTTATCGTACAGGAGAATTCTTTTTTGGAGGGCCTCTTTGACGACGTCTTGAGTGATATTGTTCTTTTTTGCAACCTCCGCAGCAATTTCTAATGTATTAAGCGCGCGGCGGGCATCGCCGTTGGCATAGTCGATTAGCACCTTGAGGGCAAGGCTGTCGAGGCTAAGGTTTCGATTTCCCAGGCCTCTTGTCTTGTCTTTCAAAGCCTCGCGGACGATGCGAGCGAGAGTGTCTTCAGAAAGCGGATTGAGTAGTAGGACACGCATGCGTGAAAGAAGCGGAGCAATGACTTCAAAAGATGGATTCTCAGTAGTAGATCCAAAGAGGATTATATCACCTTTTTCCACATAAGGAAGGAACGCTCCTTGTTGAGCTTTGTTAAACCTGTGTATTTCGTCGATAAAAATAATCGTCGGCTGACCGTAGAGTTTTTTATGGCTGTCAGCCTCAATCATCACTTCCTTAACTTCTTTAATGCTTGAGAGAACCGCGCTAAAAAACACACAAGGAAACTGAAATTGCCGGGTGAGAATATGCCCCAGGGTAGTTTTTCCCGATCCTGGAGGACCCCAAAAAATCAGAGAGACCAACCGGTCTGCCTCAATAAGCTTAGTCAGGATTTTTCCCGGTCCGATCAGATGGTCTTGCCCGATAAAATGTTCCAGAGATTGGGGACGCATCCTTTCTGCCAGTGGAGTTAAATTTTGTTTTCCACCTTTTTCAGGCTTTGGAGTCATGCTGTTTATTATATCAGATTAGGAGATGACACACGAAGAGAGATTCAAACAGCCGGATGGAATCTTTTCACCTTGACCTCTGACTATATCCATGCTAACTTGAGAATTAATTTCCCAGGTTTTAGCGAGAAAAATTTGATAAAAGAGAAAAAAAAAGAGGCGACACTCGGATCGGAGAAACTTGTTTACAGCCTAAAGGAAATCAGTCGCATTGCCAAGGTCTCTCCTCATACAATTGAATCTTGGGAAAAAGAATTTTATTTTGTCCATGCCGGCGTGACAGCGTCCGGAGAAAGGATTTTTCGAAAAAAAGACCTCGAGATCATTACCCGGCTGAAAGAACTCCTGGAAAATCAAGGACTCACTTTAGCAGGCGCCAAAAGGCGGATTGAAGAAGAATTCAGCCTAAAAACTCCTGTCTCCGTCCACCCCGATCGTTTGAAAAAAGTCCTCTTTCAAGTCCGCGAACAGCTCAAAGAAATTTCCTCATCTCTCAACACGGACTAACTCACTTAATCCTTCTCTACTCAAGACGAAGGAGGTCTATTGACAGAATTTCGAATCGCTTGCCTGATAGAACCCACTTACTGTATAATGGCTATCTTTCAGTCGGGACGTGGCGCAGCTTGGTAGCGCACACGCTTGGGGTGCGTGGGGTCGGCGGTTCAAATCCGCCCGTCCCGACCATTTTTCATCTCGCAAAGGGAGAGAGGAGCCATGGAGAAATTAGTAGCATCGCCGTTCAAACTCAGTGAGACCATCGCTTATCAGGATGGATCGGTCGTCAGCCGGGAAATACTGCGAAAAAAAACAGGCACCGTCACCGTGTTCGCCTTTGATAAAGGCCAGGGCCTCAGTGAACATACGGCTCCTTTTGATGCAACTGTTTTCTGCTTGGATGGAGAACTGGAGGCGACTATCGACGGAATTCCAATGAAGGTTCAAGTGGGCGAAATGCTTATCATGCCGGCCGATAAACCTCATTCCATCAAAGCTTTAGAGAAATTTAAAATGCTCCTCATCATGATCCGCACTTAAGCACACAAAGACCGAATGAATAACCGTGAGAGAAAAGATCCCATCCTCCTTTTAACGAATGATGATGGATTCTACTCGGAAGGAATTGAAGCGCTCTTCAACCGCCTTGGCGACCTTGGACAGATATTCATCGTCGCTCCTGATCAAGAACAGAGTGCCACATCTCTCTCCCTGACTTTGCATCACCCTTTACGTATCAAAACCATTAAGCCCCATATATTTGCCGTCAGTGGGACTCCGGCCGACTGCATCTATCTGGCTGTCCAAAAAATTCTACCGAGAAAGCCCGATCTCATCATTTCCGGAATCAATCACGGCCCCAATCTTGGACAGCAGGACACGTCTCATTCCGGAACGGTAGCCGGCGCAACTCAGGGAACTTTTCTCCAAATCCCTTCCATGGCTGTATCTACGATGCCGGACACTTCAGGTATTTTCGAATTTAACTCTACCGCAGATTTCACTTATATATTGGCACAACACATCTTGAAAGAAGGTCTCCCCTCAGGAATTACATTAAATGTCAATGTCCCTCCACCTCCTATCAAAGGGATAAAATTGGCCCAGCTTGGGGAAAAACGGTACAATCCCGAGATCTTAGTCAAAAAAGATCCAAGGAACAGGACCTATTACTGGATTGGAACAGGACATCCCAAGGAAATTGGAGATAAAGAGAGTGATGTTATGGTGTTCAAAGAAGGCTTTCTGACAATAACACCTCTTCACTCAGACCGTACGGACTATGCGGCAATGAAGTCATCATCGCTCAAAAATATATTATCCAAGATTAATCATGAAACTTTTTAAAAAACTTTACGACTGGATGCTGCGTTGGGCGGAAACACCCTATGGACCGTTGGCTCTTTTTTTTCTGGCCATGGCTGAAAGCTCCTTCTTCCCGATCCCTCCGGATGCCCTTCTGATTGCCCTTTGTCTGGGAGCAGCAAAAAAATCTTTTCGCTTCGCTCTCTACTGCGCCGCGGGCTCAATAATCGGCGGCATGCTTGGATACATGATCGGCTTTGGACTGTGGAGTGCGGTGGACAGTTTTTTCTTTGCCTACATCCCCGGATTCAGTGAGGAACTTTTCCAGAAAGTGCTGATCAATTTCAATGAGTACGGCTTTTGGTATGTTTTTACAGCTGGATTCACACCCATTCCTTATAAAGTATTTACAATCGCCTCCGGCGCATTCAAAATGAATTTCCTTCTT
>JAZFSR010000270.1:0-4636 GCA_036446295.1 Candidatus Aminicenantaceae bacterium | reverse complement strand
TAATTCCTCAAGTTTCGATAAATATATCACCATGATCTACGGCGAAATTTCCGAGACAGGAGCCTTCAAATTCATTTCAGCCGGGCATCCTTTTCCTCTGATTTATTCCCGTAAACAGGAGAAGCTGATGCCGGCCGCCGTGTCCGGAATGGAGCCCTCACCTCCGCTTGCGGCATTTCCTTCAAGTGGCCCTGACTTGGAAAGGAACATGTTCCGGAGTGGATTTCACAGCAGGTTTAAGGTCAACCATCTGACGATCACCGAGCCGGGAGACATCCTTCTGCTGTACACGGATGGTGTCACCGAGCACATGAATACAGCGGGAAAACTCTTTTATGATTCGGAATCAGGTGGAGAGCTCGAGAAGACAATCCACAGAAACAGAGATCTATCATCCATAGATTTGTATGCGCGAATCAAAGAGAGCCTCATGGACTTTGCTGAACCTCAGGATGACGTAAGCTATATTCTTATCAAGAAGGTGGAGTGAAGTCATGAATAGGCACTTTATGAAAATGTTATCTGCTTTTTTAATAATAGCCGGTTTTATGTCGTGTTGAAGATGATTATCCTCTCTCCTAAAGGAAAAATTATAGCAAAAAAGGTGGGATATCTTTCAGTGAAGGATATAGTTGTTTTTATCAACCAAACCAAAAACAACCTCTGAATTATAGTGAATAATCACGGGGGGACATCATACTTAATTCAGCAAATAATTAAGTATGATGTCCCTTTAATTAAATATGGCTACTTCTTTTTTACTCTTATTGGGTAAGGTGGTCGTTTCGGTGTCTTGGGTGGATTTTTCTCTAACTCTTCCAGGAGAACTTCGATGGCTTTTTCCAATTGCGGATCATGACCTCGGATGACTTCTGCCGGCCACTGTTCGACTTCGATGTCCGGGGGAACGCCCACATTTTCGACGACCCATCCGTCCTCTGACCAAATGGCGACATTGGGGGCCGTCACTGAACCTCCATCCATGAGGATGGGGTATCCAAGAGTTCCGACGAGGCCGCCCCAGGTCCGTTTTCCGATGAGTTTTCCAAGTTCGAATTTCCTGAACATCCAGGGGAGCAAATCTCCACCAGAGCCTGCTGTCTCATCGATGAGCATGACTTTGGGTCCTTGTATCGACGCATTGGGTGTCTTGAGATCCGCGTTGTACCTCATATTCCAATAACTTGTAACCGGACGCCGAAGAATATCGATGTAGTAATCCGCCACCGAGCCGCCGCCGTTGAACCGTTCATCGACGATAATGGCGTCTTTGTGGACCTGAGGAAAGAAGTAGCGTTTAAAATAGGTATGTCCCAGCGTTGAGGTATTCGGGACATAGACATAGGCCACCCGTCCGTTCGTGGCAGCATCGACCTTTTTGATATTCCCTTCGACCCAGTCACGGTTCCGGAGGTTGCCCTCGCTGGAGACAGGGACTACCTTGACAGTCCGTGCTCCCGTGCCGTCCGGATTGGGGCCTACTGTAATCTCGACGATTTTTCCTGATGTGTTTTCAAAACGGCTGAATAGATTCTCCGGGGAACGAAGATCTTTTCCGTCCACAGCAATGATGTATTCGCCTGCCTTGACATCCACACCAGGTTCCGTCAGGGGAGACCTTAGGTTTGGATTCCAATTTAAACCACCAAAGACTTTCTTAAACCGATACCTGCCGTTCTCGATGGCAAAATCAGCGCCTAGAAGTCCTCCGGGGACCCGTTCGGGACTATTGATGTAGTCGCCTCCACCCACGCGGTGATGGCCGACTCCTATTTCGCTGCACATCCACTGGATTACTCGGTTGAGATCACTGCGGCAGGAGACATGGGGAAGAAACGGGGCATATTTTTTCTGCATGGCATCCCAATCCGCGCCGTGGTAATTGGTTGCATAGAAGTAATCCCGGTTGATGCGCCAGGCTTCATAGAATATCTGCTTCCATTCACTTTTGGGATCGATTCTGACCTGTATTGCATCGACATTCAGCTTTCCTTCGCCCGGTTTCATCTTGCTTGAAGAGGAGGTGATTCCCCAGGATCTGGCTGCTGTGTAAAGAATTTTCTTATTATCTGCAGAAAGTGAGTAGGCATTTGCATTGGGAATGATAACTTCGTCTTTTTTATCTTTGAGGGTGAACATGTGGAGCTGTGTATCTCTGCCCGATGCGGAACCTTCAAGATAATAGATGACGCCTTCATCTCCCGCCTGGAGATTGAAGTAATTTCCGTCATCTATTGGCAAGGAGAGGATGTGGTGGTTTAGGCTGTCGAAATCGATGGATATGGATAAGGATTCTTCTTTCTTAGGTTCATCTTTCTTGGATTCATCTTCCTTAGGTTTTTCTTCTGTTTCTTTTTCCTCATCACTTTCCTTAGCGAGAGGTGAAGGGATATCATTGCGCAGAGTTACAAGATAGATGGAATTGGTCATATCCATATCGGCGTTAGACATGGCGAACCAATTGACAACAGGGCCGGCGTTGGTGGAGGCAAAAAAGAAGAGATATTTGCCGCTTTTATCGAACACAGGTTCGGAAACTTCGCTCAACCCATCTGTGATCGCATGTGATTTGTTTTCTTCCAGAGAATAGACATAGACTTGCTGGATATATGCTTTGGTATGCTGGGTATAGGCAATCCATCTGGAGTCGTGTGACCAGACTCCATGAATGATGCCAAAAGCTCCGACTCCATAGTGATAATTTGTGGCAATTTTTTTTATCGATCCGGAATCCACATCGATCCAGTATAGAGATCTTCCGTTGTCGGTGAATGTAATTTTTTTGCTGTCCGGTGACCAGGAAGGATTGGCGTAGAATCCACTTCCATTCAGCTCGAATTTCTCAGTGTCCCCCTTCCCGTCCTGCGGCTGGATATGGATTTCATACTCGCCGGATTCATCGGAAAAATACGCGATAGATTTTCCGTCGGGAGACCAGACCGGAGATCGTTCATGGACACCAGCTGTATTGGTCAGATTGCGTGGATCTCCGTTTTTAGCCGGAACGGTCACTATTTCGCCACGGAATTCAAAAACAGCTCTTGCACCTGATGGAGAGATTGAGCCGTATCGGATATAGCGGGATCCACTGACATAGCGGGGTCGTAATTCCAGAAGATCGGCGGCGACTCCGATTTTTAATCGATCAGTCTGTCCGTTTTCCGGGTTGAACAGATGGAGATGTGCGGCCTGCTCATAAATGATATTTCCATTTCCCAGGGAGGAATCGAGGATCGGAAAATCATTGTGAAGGGTGAGCTGCTTGATGTCTTTTGTTCCGGTGTCATAGGAAAATAGATTGAATTCGCCGTTGCGGTCCGATCTGAAATAGATTTTATTCCCCATCCACATGGGATCGGTGTCGTTGCATCGTCCTTCGGGCTGGGGGATTATTTCTACTGAGTAATCTGCGATCGTATAGAGCCAAATTGTTGAAACCGTCCCCCCGCGGTAGTTTTTCCACTGACTGAAACGTTCTCCGAGCGGCGTATAGGCCATTCTTTTTCCGTCGGGTGAATATGTGGCTTTGTAGGCATTGGGGATTTTAAGTTTCTGAGGGAATCCTCCCTTTATGCTGATTGTGAACAGCTGAGAATAGCGGTTGGTAAAGACCGATCGTGACGAACGAAAGAGTACGGATGAGCCATCAGGAGTGAAATCACAGACACTATCTGAAGAGGGATGATAGGTCAGTCGTTGTGGGATTCCTCCTTCGGCAGGGACAATATAGACATCTGTATTGCCGTCATATTGGGCATTGAAGGTGATGAGTTTTCCATCGGGTGAGAATATTGGATTGCTTTCAATGCCTTCGTCAGATGTGAGCCTGTGGACATTGCTGCCGTCGCGGTTTGATATCCAGAGATCCCCTGCATAAACAAAGGCGATATGGTCTTTGCTTACCGCCGGCTGACTCAACATCTTTGTGTCATTAATATTGATTCCATCTGCCCATAAAGAATGGCAGACACAAATCACCAAAACCGTAAAAAATATTAAAAGATGTTTTTTCATGATCCTCTCCTTTTTGATTTTTCCATTAAATAGCTAATTGAGGATTCTAAGTATACTGAAACAAGACCCTGAAATGCAAAAACATTTCCTGAATTAAAGGGACATCATACTTAATTATGGAATAATAGGAATTGATTATTGACTCAGTTTGGAGCTAACAAATCGATTTAAGCTTATCCCATCTTCAGCTGCCCGAATGGCAAGCTCCCGGTGCACTTCTGGAGGTATTCTGACAATAAATTTTCCACTAAAGGAGCGAAGCGAGAGTGGTTGAGGAGGAGATTCGCCATTTTTCTTCATATCCTTTAATATTTCCGTTACAACTGTTCGAATCCCTTTTAAGGCAGCTTCCGGCGTTTCGGCAAGCCAGCTCAAACTTGGAAATTCAATACATAAACCGACATATTCTTTGTCATCTTCGGTCCAGGTTATCCTGTATGTGTAGCGATCATATCTTTTTGTCATTGATTTTCTCCAATTTCTCTATAGCGGATAGTACTTGTTTAACCTGATAAACTTTCACCTTTCCTTTGCAGTTTTGAATGTTGATTCTCGGATCACCCATCCAGGGAGTTCTGTAGATTCTATGGCTGCTTCCACTTTGACGAGGTGATCCAAAGCA
>JAZFSR010000269.1:0-3416 GCA_036446295.1 Candidatus Aminicenantaceae bacterium | reverse complement strand
TCAAATCCAAAAAAAGGCAGCTGAACAAGATTGAAGCAGAGCTGCAGACAATGACCGGCAGACTTATAGAACTTGAAGTTGTGATCCCCCAGCAGAGGGAAATCTATGATATTTTGAAACAAATCCAGCAGCTGGCCTATGATTCTCGACTGGACATCATCAAATTTGTCAATAAAGGAGAAATCGACAAGGAATTCTACTTGGAATGGCCTATTGCCATAGAAATCACTGGCAACTATCACAATCTGGCTTTATTCTTCGACAGTCTGAGCCGCTTCTCGCGCCTCTTTAACACTGAAAATTTTGTCATTAGGGCCCTCCCCGGGCAAAATGACTCCGAAACTATCAGTGCCAGTACAACAATTAAGACTTATATCTTTAAAGAATCCATGTCCAGCCAAACGCCAACACCAAAATCCCCAGGGTATTAAAAATGAAACGAATAATTCTTTTTTTCAGTTGTCTCTGTTTAATTTTAAGCGTATCCTCCGCCTTTTTCTCTCAAGAAAAAGAAACACAAGAAGCCATTACACCCCAAGTTCAGAAAGATCAGTCCCCCACCTATAATCCTGCAGGAAGACGGGATCCTTTCCGGGATCTTCTCAGAGACAGGAATGTTCAAACACCCGCTACCATTGAAGGAATTCCCCAAATCTATATAGACGATGTGATTCTAATCGGAATTGTTAAAGCCCGCGGTCAATTAATGGCCATTATAAACGGTGGGCAAGGTTTTCCTTATTATATAAAGGACGGCGAGAAATTCGCCGACGGATTTGTCCGGTTGATCGAAGAATCACGAGTCATTTTTAGAAAAACTCACGAAAGAGGAATACCACTTTTAAAACCAAAGGATGTTATCAAGGAAATATATCCACAGGAGCAATAACATGAAAAGGGCAAAAACAATATGGATGGCTTCCTATTTATGTCTCTTCCTAGCCTTCAGTGGCTTCACACAGAGCCAAGATCCTTCCTACATCATAGATCAGGTTTCTGTGAATCAGGGCGAGCTCAGCACACAGGTTGTCCTTCAGTCTAAATCTCCTCCCTCACTTTTCCCGACATACTATTCTACCGAGCACCCTGCAACAATCGTTGTTGACATTGGAGAAGCCACCGTCAACATCAACCAACCGTTCCGGATTGAGGGTCACATGATTGTCGAGGACATCATTGTGGAATTTAATAAAACAGGCCGCAGCCGACTTCTCATTCCCTTAAGACAGAAAGTCCCCTACCGCCTGTACACTTTTCAAAACGCGACGATTATTGAATTGAATACATTCCAAAATGACCGCCATGTTGACTTTGTTCCGCTCGGCATCAAAAGACAACTGAAAAACGCGGACGCCAAATCCATCGATCTCAAAAATATCGATGTGAAGAGATCAGAAGATCGAATCGACATCAAAGCCAAACTGAATGGAGAAGCCGTCGTCGATATTTTTGCATTAGAAAATCCCTATCGGCTCGTAGTCGACCTCTACAACACAAAAAATGCTCTAAAAATTCCCATAATGGAGATCAATGAAGAGGGGATAAAAAAACTCCGTATTTCACAATTTCGTGTAACGAATCCCGGCCCTATCACCCGGCTGGTCTTCGATCTCGAAAAACCTAGACCGTACAGCATGACCTCGGAAAAAGATAATATTTTCATTTCTTTTAACACGGAAAACACGACAAACACGGCTCCAAAATCAGAGGAAACGCCTCCCTTGGAGCCTGCCGCAAACGAGATTCCAGAAATTAAAGAAAATCCCAAAGACATAGAATCTTTTATAGAATCCCTCCCGAAGGAAAAGAACAATGGCAGCAAAAAGGCCGAGCCACATTTCACTGCACAGACAATCGGTTACACAGAAGAAAAATACACCGGAGAATTGGTCGACCTTAGATTTAAAGACGCCGACCTCCGCGATGTTGTTCTCTACTTAGGGAGCGAAGTTGCCAAACTGAATGTCGTTTTTGATCCGGGAGTCAGCGGTTTGGTAACCTGTAATCTCGTGGCCGTACCCTGGGATCAGGCACTCGACATCCTGCTTAAGAATAATAGAATGGGAAGAACTATTGAAGGAAATATTCTGAGGGTCGCGCCCATTGAAACTCTTACGCGGGAAAAGGAAGATGCAAAGAAAATCCTGGAGAGCAAGGAATATACCGAACCCATTCTGATAAAACGCTACACTCTCTCCTATTCCAAGGCAGAAGAAATAAAGCTTCTCATCGAAAACAAGCTTTCGGAAAGAGGAGAAATCATTGTTGACTTGCGCACAAATACACTCTTCGTTTCCGATATCGCCGATAGAATTGACATCATTGAAGAGCTCATAACGGCCTTTGATGAACCAAGTCCTCAGGTGACCATCGAAGCTCGAATAGTCGAGGCCACGTCCACATTTGTACGCAATTTAGGCATTCAATGGGGTTGGCGTGGAATTTCGGACCCCTTCTATGGCAACCAGACTTCTCTCCAATTTCCAAACAAAATCCTAGTGGATGGAGGCCTCATTCCCCAAGGCCTCGTGACAAAAGGAATCGGAGGCCAACTGGGTGGATATGCGATAAATCTCCCCTCCCCTGCCTTTACTTCAGCCATGGGGCTTTCCCTCAGCAATGTGCTGGACACTTTTGGACTGGACATGGCTTTGACAGCCCTGGAATCTTCGGGTGAGGGCAAAGTGATCTCACGTCCAACTATCACAACCCAAAACAATATTCAAGCTGAAATTATCCAGGGCAAACAGATACCGGTACAGACATCGTCCAATTTTACCGTGACAACGACATTCATTAACGCAGCTCTTGAACTCAGAGTCAAACCTCAGATCACTGCGGATAATACGATCATAATGTATATAGAAATAAAGAACAACGCTCCTGATTTTGGAAACCTTGTCAACGGGATTCCCCCTATTACGATGCAGAGTGCATCAACAACTGTCATGATTCCGGATGGAGGAACCACTGTTATTGGAGGAATTTATCAAACAGATAATGCCGTTTCTCGAAACAGGGTGCCCCTCTTGCACAAAATACCTCTTCTCGGAAATCTTTTCCGATCGACAGCCCGCACCAAGAAGACAACAGAGTTGCTGATCTTCATCACTCCCAAAATTATCAGAAGATAAAGTGAGCCCCATGAATAAAACAACAATGTTATTTAAAGCATCCATTCTTCTAGCACTTTCCGTTGTCCTCATTTCATGTAATCCTCTCGAGAATGATACCCTTTCGAACAGCATGCTGGTTATCATGAGCATGACTGGGCAGGATTTCGAGGGGAATACGGCTAACTTCCTGCAGTCCGATGTTCTCACCAGCGCTAACTCTGTGACAGCCGATACGGCCTTAGTGACTTTGAAAGCCCAGATGCTCAATCCAGATCCCATCACCGGTTCCTCACAATACAA